>NZ_DAHVHV010000073.1:0-7004 GCF_027317285.1 Ferrovum sp.
CTTCCCGATCCCACCCTTCCCATAAAATGCAATCTGTCTCAAATCAGCCATCTCATTCTCCTTGGAGTACAGTTATCGAATAGCAGTCCCTAAATTAATCATGGTTCACCGGGTTTTTAGGCCAACAACCTGACATGCCTTGTCTCACCCATCAACCGAAATATGTTTTCCGGTTTGTACATAGCCATAGCAATGTCCGTGCCATTTACCAAAAACAATTACAACATATTGTTTACAATTAATTATTTTTAAAATACATTAAAATTTCAGGCGCTTTTCATCTGTTGGCAACCCAACACCTCTGTCGGAAATCATGCAAAATCTTCAGGAAATCCAACACAATGCCTCGATCGTCCAGGAATAATCGGACAGGGGTGTCCACGACAATTTCAGGAAGAAAATATCAAGGAAAGGTTTTCAGGTTTCAACGATCAGTTCCAGAACAAAGTCGCCCAAGGAAATATCGAGTCGTTCGATCCCTTGCTCCTTCAGAAACCTCTCCTCGTTCCGGGTCATTTCCCCCGGCAAAACCGCCCAATGCCTGAGCGCCGACCGTTTCATGATTTGACGGGCAAAGGTTCGTTCCAGTTGATTTCTGAATCGACAGCCCATGAAGATAAAGTTCTTTCCGGTACGAATACGTTTGACCGCATCCGGGATGGGTGTCTGAATGTCGATTTCCGTCATGACTTCGACGAAGTCCGTATCCGATACCAGAAAGTTGTTCCCGGGAGAAATTGACCCCAGGGGTTTATAGATCAATTTTCTCCAGTTGACGGCCTGATCGGCTTCAGCAACATCACCGAGCGACTGGTAATAATGGACCCAGGTGCCAAAATGTTCTGACTGACTGACTCCGTGCACCTGTCCCCAATCACCACCGGGCGACATCGCTCCCTGCATGGCATTGTCGTACCAGACATCGACGATCAGGGCTGGCCCGCAGGGAAGATGGGCAAGATAATGATGAAGGGGACTTGGCTCCACTTGCGGCGTAAAAGTTTCGGTCATGATTCCCGACAAACTTTTCCGATGCTTGAAGTTTTCGATGAATTGAGCCGCAGCCGTCAGGTTCTTGCGAACCTTATGCGGAACGGAAACTTTGGAAACCAGTTTCTCGACCAGAGAATTCGGGGAATTGGGGACCGGGCAATTCGGCACGAGATCCAATACCCCGGGGCCTAGATAGGGAATGAATCGGCCCGTTTCCAGGCCCTCCCTGATCAAGCCGATCTCGTTCATGCCGAGATTCCCTGTTTGAGTAGATTGAGTTGTTCGGCAGAAAGTCTGAAAACCCCCCGCCCGCCTGAAAGAGACTCGTAGCAATTCCGAGTGTTCCGACTCAAATGATTGAACCAGTTCTGAGCCGTCAGCGCGGAGGGGCGCTCGCCAATTTCACTGACTGTCGCGTCATTGTTGAAACGCACATGAATCATGATGTTTTCCATGATGTCGTACTCCTATACGAAACTGAGAATTTCGATGGTGACATTTTCACCGCCCAACAACGCCTGACAAGCGAGCCTCGATTTGGAACCAACCCCAACGAGAGTGTCGAGTTTTTCGTTTTCGACTCGCTGAATTCTGGAAATGCTTTTTCTTCCCTCCGTCACGAATATATGACAGGAACCACATTCGGCCTTGCCATCACACTTGTGAGGAATACTTTCGCCAGAATCAAGAATGGCACGAAGAATACTGATTCCTTCCATTCCTTCTATTTTTTTCCCCGAGGGCATCATGGTTACAACAGGCATTTCGTTTCTCCTTTACCTATCAATAAATAGCCGAACCGGCTCCTACATTCAGTGAAGCATCTTTGGTGGTCTTGACGATGAAACCCACTTGGTCTTCCGTCAAATGTCCATGAAAAGGCAAGACGATAACTCTATCCGCCACCTTCTCCGTCACCAGGAAATTCCCTTTCCGGTAACCTGACTTCTGGTAATACGGCTGGAGATGGACTGGCTGGCAATAGGCCGCCGATTCAACCCCTTCGGTATGCAGATCGTGGATGATGGCATCACGACTGCTTTTCGAAAACCTTGTGCCAAGATGGATCGGGTAGAGAAACCAATGAACCTCATCGACATCCTGGGCAATGTAGGGATCCTTGATTCCCTCAAAGGAACGCACATGATCGTAGTAAAAATCTTCGACTTTCTTTCTTCGTTCCAGGATTCGATCGATCCGCCGTAACTGGACCAGGCCCAGAGCGGCCGTCACATCACTCATCACACACCCCCAGGGCAACCATGCTCCGGCAATGACCGAAAACCGCTCGTCCTGACGACGATTTCTGATTTGCCTGATGGCAGAGCAAAGTTGGGAGTCATCCGTCACGATCATGCCGCCCTCTCCACAAACCAGAGGGCCTGGTTGCGAAAAGTCGAAAATTGCCAGATCTCCGAACGAACCCACCTGCTTACCCTTGTAGACCGAGGCAATGGCTTCGGTGGAATCCTCGATCAATAAAAGATCGTGCGCTCTGGAAAGTTGCATAAATTCATCCCAGGGCGCAGGGTGACCGTTGGTATTTCCAACCAGCAGTGCCCGCGTGCTGGAGGTGATTTTGGCTGCAGCCTTGACAGGGTCCAGGGTCCCTGCCCAGTAATCGATTTCCGAAAACACCGGGGTCGCCCCACAATGGGAAAGAGCATGGCTGATCTGATGCCACGCATAGGGAGAGGCAATGACTTCATCTCCGACCCCAATTCCCTTTGCCTGGAGGGAAATCATGAGACCCAGGATTCCACTGTGAACGGCTATGGCATGTTTGCGACCAACGAAGGCGGCAAATGCCGTTTCAAATTCCTCGACCTTGTCCCCATGACTGGTTCTGGTCGACTTCAGCACCTCTGAAACACTTTCGATTTCAAGTTGACTGATGTCGGGGTCCGAAAGTGTGATCATCGTTTTTTTTCCACCACGACCACCCCTGTGGCCTCAGCCAATTCCCGGGTAATCTTCCAACAGTGATCCCGACCATCCACCAGATGGATATCAAAGCCCCGACTGCGCCTGAAAGGTATTTCGCCAAACAGATCAGAAGGTTCGCAACGAGTCAGGGAAACACCCGGAAATCTGTGTTTGAACATTGCCGACAAATTTCCGTGATCTTCACAACCTTCGAGAAAGTACTCGATCGTTTCGATATCGATGTCCATTTCATGCCTCGCTTTTTCTGACCTCGACAGTAATGGGCAACTTGGTGTCCGCCGCCATTTCAGGCAGTTCCAATATCCAGCCATTCCCAAGGCTTATCTTCCCGCCCCAAAGCCCAGGCTTTTCCATGGTGACGATAGGCTCTTCCAGATCCTTCTTGGGAACATAAATCGAGTGCCCCCCTGTTGCATTTTTTCTGATCATGACCTTCATTGAACCTTTCCCCTCATGTTGTCGATAATGTCCGGCAATACGCCCAACAAATGATCCACATCCTCTTTCGAGGTATCACGACCAAGAGAGAACCGTACTGAACTCTCTGCACCTGGTCCCAACCCCATCGCCAACAACACGTGGGAAGGTTGGTTTCCTCCCGCGGTACAAGCCGCACCAGTCGAAACATGAATTCCCAGTTGATCGAGCTTATCCACAATCACTTCGCCGGGAAGACCATGAAAACAGATGTTGCTGGTATTGTTGACGCGTGAGGCATTCTTTCCATTGACCCGTGCAGAGGGGACCCTGTTCAGGATTTCCAATTCCAGGTAGTCCCTCAACTGGGCGGTCTGTGACCAATGCGCCCCTTGCGCAAGGATCCGGCAGGCCACCCCCAGCGCAGCGATTCCCGGGAGATTTTCAGTTCCCCCACGCATTTTTCTTTCCTGATGACCAAAAAATACGGGGGAAAGTGACTGTTTCTTTCTCACAAACAGAACACCAATTCCCTTGGGGGCGTGCATCTTATGGCCTGACAATGAAAGAAAATCGGCAGCCGTCGATTTCATGTTCACTTCAGCCTTGCCACAAATCTGCACGGCATCAGTGTGGAAAAGCGCTCCATTTTTATGAGCGATTTCCGCTGCCTGTCCAACCGGAAAAATTACTCCAGTCTCATTATTGGCCCACATCAGTGAAACCAGACTCGTCTCTTCAGTCACCGCATTTTCCAGATCAGACAAATCGAGATTTCCATCGCGATCGACGCCCAACTTCGTCACTCGATAGCCCTTTCTCTCCAGATCCGCCAATAGCAACAGATTCGAAGGATGTTCCACCGCACTGGTGACAATTTGCTTTTTCTCGGGCTGGGCTGCGCAAGCACCCAGAATCGCCATGTGGTTACTCTCGGTTCCCCCACTGGTAAATATGATTTCCTGGGGGGTAGCCCCCAAAAATTCCGCCACCTCTCCCCTGGCCGTGATCAACCTTCGTTTGGCCAGGAGACCAGAACCATGGGTACTGGATGGATTGGCAAATTCACTCATAGCCACGATCACGGCATCCAGGCATTCCCTGGCAAGCGGTGTCGATGCGTTGTAATCGAAGTAGGTCATGGCCAAAATTTTCTATGTTTATCCTGATTGAGCATGGTCAGAAGCAGCAGCAATGTTCCAAATTCAGACTCAAGACACCAAACTCCGTGGTTGTGATCCTTTCGATAAAGTCGCCACATTCCGTTTTCAGTCCTGAATTCGATCCTGGCAATATCTATCGTCCCGCCTGCCTTATCGATATTCCGAGAGCAACAAGGACTGCTGACTTCATATCCCCCGGGAATTGGGTGCACTTCCGGGGAAACATAGCGATATCTGCACCGTTCGGATAATTTTTTTTGAATTCTCTTGAAATCAACTTCATTGGGATGTGGATACTTCTCCAAGGTAACCTCCCCATCGTTCAATCGCTGGCGATCTTCAAACGGACACCAGTTCCTCTTCGAGACAGCCAACCACCAATCCTTCAGCGAACTCCACCAGATAAACGGGCATGTTGGTTTCCTCATGGCTACCCACCTGAACGACCTCGCCACGACACCCAACCTGTACGAGCAGATCTCCTGCTTCCCTTCCAGGAAAGGTTCCATCGTTGAAGAGATCCATCGTGGCAGTGACTGGTTGTCCCCACTGATACCTGGGAATTCTTTCGCCTGTCATGATTTCACCTAGGCCTGATAGCGGGGATAACTGTTATCGATGACGCACGTATTCTCCACGGGGCAGACCGCCACACATTGCGCATCGTCGAAATAACCGATGCACTCCGTGCATTTTTTCGGATTGATCACAAAGGTTCCATCCTTCTCGTAAATCGCCACATTCGGGCACTCCGGTTCACAGGCCGAACACGCCGTGCATTGCGATGAAATGATCCTGTACGCCATTTTGATAATCCTCACGAAGTTGACTCTGTCCCCAGAAGGCAAGAGCAACAAGCATGCCAATTTCAAAGCCGCCAAAAAAATAAAAAATATCCTGAAAATACAATCGGAATTCATTTGTTTGCATTCATACATCCCTGCCTCATCTGTCGCAAATGCGACAACGCTTGATCCCCTTTTCATTCTCACGCCATGCCCTCTGAAGTTGTGGATTTGACCTCCGGCAGATTTTTTCCGGAATTTCCCCTCATTTGACCCAGTTGGCACAACTGTTGCTCAGTGTCATGCACGACCTGAATATCTGGGGGGGTGACATGACCGTGATCATCAATGACGTAACGTTACGTGACGGAGAACAAACCGCCGGAGTTGCCTTCAATGCGGAAGAAAAAATTGCCATTGCTTGTGCGCTGTCAGAATCAGGCGTCCCTGAGATGGAGGTGGGCATTCCGATCCTTGGCCCGGAAGAGCAGGAAATCATCCAAACGATCACAAAAATGGGTCTCTCTGCCCGTTTAATGGTCTGGGGAAGAATGCTGCATGAGGATTTGCTGGTCATGGCGAAGTGCGGTGCGGATATCGTCAATTTGTCCATTCCGGTTTCCGACCTCCAGATTTTCAACAAAATTTCCCGGGATCGAAACTGGGTCTTGAATACCGTCAGCCGGCAGGTCAGAGAAGCCAGGGATCTTGGCATTGAGGTCAGCGTTGGCGGTGAGGATTCCTCACGGGCCGATTTGAACTTTCTGATGCAAGTCATGGAAAAGGCACAAATGGCAGGGGCCAGAAGATTCCGGTTTGCGGATACCCTGGGACTGCTGGATCCCTTCACGACCTTTGATCGAATTCGGCACTTGAAAAGAAATTCGGATCTGGAAATCGAAATTCATGCACACGATGATCTCGGCCTGGCCACGGCCAACACTCTTGCCGCCGTCAGCGCCGGTGCAACCCATGTCAACACCACCGTCAATGGTCTGGGGGAAAGGGCAGGCAATGCCCCCCTCGAAGAGGTCGTCATGGGCTTGAGACACCTCCATGGCATCGAGACGGGAATCGATGCGCGCCGCTTTCCGGAAATATCCGAACTGGTCGCGCGCGCCTCCGGCCGCCCGATACCCGCCAACAAATGTATTGTCGGCAGTTCCGTTTTTACCCATGAATCTGGGATTCACATCGATGGTCTGCTCAAAAACGTCGCCAACTATCAAAATTTCGACCCTGCTGAAGTAGGCCGCGAACACCGCCTCGTGCTGGGGAAACATTCGGGCTCAAAATCCGTTCTGAATGCCTACGCCCAACTGGGTATCCTGCTGACAGATTCCGAGGTCAAATCGATTCTTGGTCGTATTCGGAATCACGCAGTCGCCCACAAGCAAACCCCCAACTCCAGAGATCTTGAACGTTTCTACGCGGAAACGCTCTCGGGGTCGACATTTCCGCACTGAGAGATCACCAGATCCAAAGCATGTATTTTGTCTGACTCTGGTTTGTCAGGTTTGCGACATTTCATCGACGAATACAAATTTAACCGTTAATTATCAACATGATAGTTTTTGGCATGAGAGTTGCTTTGGCCACCGTTATATAGACGAATACATAGCCCTGAATCCGTGTTCGTTATAGAAAATCCCCACCCGAGACCGAATCGACATGAATTTGACCGGCCAGTCTTTCAAAA
>NZ_DAHVHV010000074.1:0-244 GCF_027317285.1 Ferrovum sp.
TACTCATGAATGTGCAGGTATCCTTTCTGTTCTGTCCTTAGAATTGCCCATTAACCCAAGGCACCCGTGCCACGCCTCAACACTACCATAGCCACCAGAAATTTTGTGTGACTCCTGCCCGTCGGGGTGAACGCCCAACTGCCGACGAACTCGCCGTTCATGCAGACATCCAGCGTTTTTTTGGTGGGGGACGCCCAGCCATTACCACGGCGCAGCATTTCCCCCTCTACGATCCCCAGCAGAC
>NZ_DAHVHV010000074.1:254-6699 GCF_027317285.1 Ferrovum sp.
GCCCGTTCGGCCAGGGCCTGGGGCACGATGACCAATGCCTTGGGATACTGGCCAACATCCGCAAACAATCGGCCAAGGGGCTTACCACCTTGACGCCGGGGCAAAAGGATCTACATTCGCTGCCACAACCCTCAAAAATCGCGCTGTTGAACGGGATGGATGCGATTACGCGGTGACCTGGGGAATCTCTGCCCAGTGGGTGGTGTAGTTGGGGGATTTGAACCCGCGTCGCATGCGCCAACTGTTCTCGGTTCCTGAGGAGGCCAGTTTCAGGGTGTCCTGCCCCATGCGGTGGTTGATGGTGTCCATGACTTTCATGAGCCGTGATGAACGGGCTTCGGCCTCGGGATCGTCAAACAGGGCTGGGTGCAGGGTGGCCTTGGCTTCCAGGGCCATCAGGAGCACCCCAGCCTTCCTGTATCTGAATCCGGGTCGGTAGATATGCTGGAGTCCCTGCAATGCTGCCTGGATCAAATACCGCGTGTCATCTGTGGGTTTGACCAGGGGGACCACCTGAGAGGGATGATATCGGGGTTCTTCCGGTTTGAATGAACTGGCCTGGATATGGACGGCAATGCTCCCTGCCACGGAATGCTGGGCGCGCAGTCTCTCGGCCGCCCGGGTCATGTAACTGCTGACTGCCTCCCTCAGGTCTTCCAGAGTCTCCACGGACCTGCCAAAGGATCGGCTGGAAACGATCTGTTGCCTGTTGGCGCTTTCCTCTCCCAGTTCGATGCAGGGCAGGCCATTCAGTTCGGCCACCGTGCGCTCCAGTGTGATGGAGAACTGCTGGCGAATCCAGCGAGGATTGGCTTTCTTGAGGTCGCTGACCGTTTTGATCTTCAGGGTCTCCAATCGGGGCGTGAGCTTGCGTCCCACGCCCCATACCTCGGAAACCGGGATGCTTTCCAGAAGATCGTCGAGTTCCCGGGCGGAGAACCGGCCAAAGTCACAGACCCCCCCATGGTTTTCCTGTTTCTTGGCGACATGGTTGGCGAGTTTGGCTAGGGTTTTGGTGGTGGCAATGCCGATACTCACGGGAATGCCCGTGCCTTGCCTGATCCGATGGCGGATTTTTTGACCATAGGCGACGAGATCCCGGGGTTCAAAGCCGGCCAGATCCAGAAAACACTCATCGATGGAATAGATTTCCTGCCGGGGGGAGAACTGGCTCAACAGTTTCATCACCCGGGCCGACATATCCCCGTACAAGGCATAGTTGCTGGAGTAGGCGAGGATGCCGTGGCGCTTGGCCAACTTCTCGATCTGGAACCAGGGCACGCCCATGGGAAGACCCAGGGCTTTGACTTCGTTGCTCCGGGCCACGACGCACCCATCGTTGTTGCTCAGGACGACCAGGGGTTTGCCTTCCAGTTTCGGGTTGAACGCCCGTTCGCAGGAGGCATAGAAGTTATTGCAATCCACCAGAGCGATGGAAGACACCGCTATTCTCCTCAGTCAAGTTTGCGAATCGTGGCGGTGACCACGCCCCAGCACAAAAGCTCCTGGCTGTCGCGCAGAACGATATCCTTGAAGTGGAGGTTCTGGGCTTTCAGCACAGGGCGCCCGTCCTCGAACGCCAGACGCTTGACGGTCAACTCGCCATCGATGACGGCGACGATGATCTTGCCGGGTACAGGTTCCAGGGCACGGTCCACCACCAGCATATCGCCATCAAAAATCCCGGCTCCCGTCATGGAATGCCCTTTGACCTTCACAAAAAACGAGGTGGCCTTATGGGGAACCAGGTATTCGTTGAGGTCGAGGGTGGTCTCGATATAATCATCGGCAGGAGAAGGAAAACCGGCCGGAACCTTATGGGCATACAAGGGTAACGCTTGAGGCACCGGCTCCGCGGCGGGATGGAAAACCTCGGCGGAGGCAAGCCCCTGGTTCAGGCGATGCTGGGCCTGACGGGACGACAGGAATTCCCTGATCACGCTCCGGGCGCTGACCGGAATGCGAATGGTTTGGGTGGGTTCCCCGTAGAGGCCGGTTCCGTGCTTGCGTCCGGAACCGGGGCGGGTGCCGCCCCAAGTGGGTGATTTCTCTTTCATGTCGCCATTGTGACGATAATCAAGATGGCTGGCAAGATCCATTTTTTACCAAGATCCAATAATATCTCCGTACCGTGCAATATCTGGTTGACTGCGCCTTCTGATGTGGTATGCTGTTTCGTGCAAAACATGGTTGGAGGGTGGTATGGCGGAAAATAACGGTTCAGCGGCGTCGTTGGCGGATTTCATCTGGAAAAATGCCGAAGACCTATGGGGGGACTTCAAGCATACCGATTTTGGCAAGGTCATCTTGCCCTTCACACTGCTTCGCCGGTTGGAGTGCGTGCTGGAGCCAACGCGCAACGATGTACGAGATGCGTGCCTGACGCACCAGGATAGCGGCATCGATCTGGATTTGATCCTGCGCCAGATAACTCGCTATCCGTTCTACAATACCTCCGAGTACAGCCTGAGCAGTCTTGGCGGCACCAAGACCCGCCAAAACCTTCAAGACTATGTCGCAAAATTCTCGGACAATGCCAGGGTAATCTTCGAGCAGTTCGATTTTTCCAACACGGTTATTCGGCTTGACAAGGCCGGGCTGTTGTTCAAGATTTGCAAGAACTTCGCAGGGATCGATCTGCATCCAGACGTGGTGCCTGATCGGGTCATGAGCAATCTGTACGAACACCTGATTCGACGCTTCGGCGCTGAAGTCAATGAAGGGGCTGAAGACTTCATGACCCCCCGAGATGTCGTGCATCTGGCAACCACGCTGTTGCTTGACCCAGATGACAGTTTGTTTGAGGCGAACCCTGGTCTGATCCGTACACTCTACGATCCAACGTGCGGCACGGGCGGCTTCCTCTCTGATGCTATGGACCATGTCGCGGAATACGGCAATCGTTTCGAAGTACCGCCAGTCCTTATTCCCTATGGGCAGGAACTGGAACCTGAAACACATGCCGTTTGCATGACTGGCATGTTGCTGCGGGCTCTGGAGACCGATCCGGGTCGCGATCTGTCGAAAAATATCAAGATGGGTAGCACGCTCTCCAACGATCAGTTTGCTGGGGAACGATTTCACTACGGCATTGCCAATCCCCCTTTCGGCAAGAAATGGGAGAAGGATCAAGATGCCGTCAATACTGAGTACCGGGAGAAAGGGTTCAATGGCCGTTTCGGCCCCGGTCTGCCCCGCATCAACGATGGCTCCATGCTGTTCCTATTGCATCTTGCGAGTAAGATGGATTTGCCAGAGCGTGGCGGCGGACGTGCTGCCATTGTTCTTTCCGGCTCACCACTGTTCAATGGTGGCGCAGGTTCAGGAGAGTCCGAAATTCGCCGCTATCTGCTGGAGCATGATCTGGTGGATGCTATCGTCTCCTTGCCCACGGAAATCTTCTTTCGGACCGGCATCGGCACCTATCTCTGGATACTCTCCAACAAGAAGCCGAAGCATCGGCGCGACAGGGTGCAACTCATCAACGCTACCAGCCTGTGGACCTCGATCAAGAACGAGGGTAACAAGCGTCGCATAATCAGCAATGATCAGATGCGGCAGATTGCTGACATCTACGCCGCTGCCGAGGAAGGCGAAATCAGTCATATGCTTGATTACCGCCGCTTTGGCTACCGCCGGATCAAGGTACTACGACCGCTACGCATGTCGCTGCATATCAATGGGGAATCTCTGGTCAAACTCAAGAATGAGAAAACTTGGGTAAAACTCTCTGCAGCCCAACAGACAGCCTGGGAAGCCGCCTTGGTTCCGCATCTTGGCTTGGTTCAACCCTTTGCCTGGGCAGAAACTTTTGTGGCAAATGTGGCTCAATCAACCAAAGAGGTCGGCAAGGTCAGCAAGACCTTCACCAAGGCACTGATCAATGCCTTCGGCGCACGCGATCTTGGGGGTGATCCGGTGCGGGATGCCGATGGGAAATTGGTCGCTGATTCCGATCTGACCGATTACGAAAACGTCCCTCTTCTGGAAAGTGTCAAAGATTACTTTGCCCGTGAAGTGCTACCTCATCTGCCTGACGCCTATATCGATGAGAGTTTCCGTGATGACAGTGATGGCGAGGTGGGCCGTGTCGGTTACGAGATCAATTTCAACCGTTTTTTCTACAAGTATGTGCCGCCGCGAAAACTGCACGACATAGATGCCGAACTTAAACAGGTAGAGGCCGAGATTGCTGAGTTACTAGGGGAGGTGACGGAATGATGGAAAGATTAGCATTTTGGAATGGCGTCTTTTACGAAGGAAGCAACTATGCCGTTCGGTCAATTCATCCTGCAACAGTAATTAGCCCAGTTTCTTGCGATTTCACCACGACACACCACAGGAATGAAGTTGTTTTCCGTGAAGACAGTTTCGATCCTGTCACACGCATCAGACGTGGTCGGTTGTATGTTGAAATGGATGGTGACCCTAATCGTTGGGATCAGGTAACGGTGGATAACGGCAACACGTATAACTGGGGGAATTGGCGCCCTACCGCGTCCTATGAGCCATGGAAACCCGACAACAACATCAAAAAAATTGATGGCCGTATTATTCAGATTGGAATGGACGGCTTCGAAACCAAATGGCGCATCGTCGGGATCGAGAAGATATTCATAGGACACATCCTTCTAACCCTGCGGGCGAACTCGCTTCTTGGCGTTATTCCAGAGTTGGCCAGCGCTATCACCGACAAGGACGGGAACGTCGTTGATCCTAAGCCAGTGCAAGAGAGTTTAGACGCGCTGATAGACGCTTTCCATCGGCAGCAGCCAATTCCGACCGTGGACGTGGCCCGCGAAACCGCCAAGGTTATTCTCACCGCATGGATTGGGCAGGATGTGCAGGGTGATGACCTTGGTGGCGTCATCAAGAAAATCCCGAATAACAAATACCTGACAAATTGGGCGGCATCCATCATTAACCGCTTGCATCCGCGCGGCAAGGCCTCAGCACGTGAGTCGCTAGCATTGCAAGGCATCGCTCTACGAACCGTCACCGATGATGATGCCGAATCAAGCGTTCACCTCGTTGGATTGCTCCTACGCGAGATTGAATGGGTCGCCCTGTGACATACAAACGCTACCCAAAATACAAGAACTCTAGCGTTGAGTGGCTAGGTGAGGTGCCGTAATGAAAAATGCCAAATACGAATTGCTTGGACGGATGCAACGCCAATACCATCGACACCACCCTTGGCGCTTGTCGCAGAGCGGCCTTTATATCCCGCATTCCTACGCGGACACGAAGCCGGACAGTCTCTCCTGGTGGGACGATGTTGGCTTCATCCTGAATGGGCGACGGGTCATCGTCTGGTGGCAACATCCGCGCCATGTTTATGCGGACGCGATAGACGCGCAATCCTGGCAAGAAGCCGGGGAAGGGCCACAAGATGATTGGCTCACTGAAGGCAGCACGAAGAACTATCGGCGGGTTGGTGCGTCACGCAAGAAGATTGTGAGTTACACCAGTCGCCAACCTTCAGCGGAGCAAAGGCTACATTACGACCTACTGCGAGATATCCGAGATCGCCTGACAACTGACGGCATCGATTTTGAGATTTCGTCTTCATGGAAGCGGGAGCCTCTGACGTGGGCAGTGGGTGTCAGCTTAGTGGCTCCCTTTGAAGTACGCAATGCGGATGAATTGGCGGAGGTGGCCCGGCTGGCTCGCCAGCTTATTCTGGGGCAAACCACGTTGGAAGCAGAGTTTCCAGGGTATCGCTACAAACGTTCCGACTGGCTTCGTGAGCAAGGAGCGAAGAAGAAATGAGCAATCTGATTCCTCTAGCACCTGAGTACAACGCAGTTCATTCTGAAATCGTCCTGCTGCTGGATGCTGCTCGACGCTCTGCCGCTCGCAGTGTCAATGCCCTGATGACCTCCACCTATTGGGAAATTGGTCGGCGCATCGTTGAGTTTGAGCAGGGTGGCAAGGATCGTGCAGGGTATGGTGAAGCGTTGATCGAGCGATTGGCTGACGATCTGACGAAACGATTCGGACGCGGTTTCAGCCGTCAAAATCTCCAGCAGATGCGGTCTTTCTACTTGGTTTGGCCGATCGAAGTAATTCGCCAGACACTGTCTGGCGAATCCCGAGACGCCGAAATAATCCAGACAGTGTCTGGACAAACTCCGAATCTTGATTCGATTGCCACCCGATTCCCACTTCCCTGGTCGGCCTACGTCCGCCTGCTATCTGTCAAAAACGAGGCCGCACGCTATTTTTACGAAACCGAGGCGCTGCGTTGTGGCTGGTCGGTGCGCCAGTTGGCTCGTCAGATCAACAGCCAGTTCTATGAGCGCATAGCTTTGTCACGCAACAAGGCAGCGATGCTGCGAAAGGCAGAGCAAGCCGAGCCCAGCGATAGCGTAACGCCTGAGCAGGCCACGAACTGAACGATATCGGCAAGGGCGGCTATACCCTGTGGCAGATCGGCGTATTC
>NZ_DAHVHV010000075.1:0-6427 GCF_027317285.1 Ferrovum sp.
ATGGTCAATCCCCGCAAAGGATGGAATTCTACCAGAAGGACAGGGGGGGCTCACGGGAGCGCTGGATTTTCCGCGTGAGTCTCCAGTTCCAGTGCGGCTTTGGCCACCAGGTCCTCGGGCAGGCGTGCCTGGATGGACACGCCCAGGCGTTCGAATTCGCGCGCCTGGGCAATCAGGTTGCCCTTGCCCGAATGGAGTTGACCATAGGCCTTGTCGTAGACGGTGCGGGCCTTTTCCAGTTCCTTGCCGACCTGTTCCATGCTGGCGACGAAGCCCACCAGTTTTTTATAGACCCGACCGGCCCGTTCTGCCAGTTCGGCCGTATGGGCATTCTGTTCTTCGAAACGCCACAACTGGCGGACGATATTGAGACTGGTCATGAGGGTGGTGGGGGTGGCGACCAGCACGTTTTTTTCGATGGCGTCCTGGAACAGGCTGTCATCGGCGCGCAGGGCTTCCACGAAGGCCGACTCGATGGGGATGAACATGAAGACCATTTCCGGCGTGTTGAGTCCCGGCAGGGTGAAGTAGGAACGGTCGGACAGTTCCTGGATGCGTGCGGCCACCGCCTGGACATGCTCCTTCAGGGCTACGGCACGTTCCGCATCCTCTTCTGCATTGACGTAACGGGTGTAGGCGTTGAGGGAAACCTTGGCGTCGATGACCAGATGTTTGGACTGGGGCAGATAGACGATGACATCAGGACGGCGCCGTCCTTCCTCCGTGGCAAAACTGACTTCCCGCCGGTAATCCTGACCTTCCCGCAATCCCGAGCGATCCAGCAGGTTCTCCAGAACCAGTTCGCCCCAATTTCCCTGTTTCTTGGCCTGGCCCTTGAGGGCCGTGGCCAGTTGGTGGGCTTCCACGCTCATCTGCTGGTTGAGCGCCTTGAGGTGTCCCAATTCGGCTTTGAGTTGAGCCTGCTGCTCCGTGTCACGACGGTGGATTTCTTCCACCTTCGTGCCAAACTCGCCCAGGCGCTCCCGCAGGGGATTGAGCAACTGTCCCAGGGAGTTCTCGTTCTGTTCCTTGAAATGGCGGGATTTTTCTTCCAGGATGTCGTTGGCCAGGTTCTTGAATTGCAGGGACAATTCATCCCGCGCCTCCTGCAGGAGAACGATTTTTTCTCCGGCCTGCCTGCGTTCCGCCTCCAACTTGGTCTGTAATTCTGCCACCTGGGCCAGGTGTTGGCGATGTTCGTTGACCTCCCTCTGGAGGTTTTGGCGCGCTTCGTTCAACTCTTCCACCAGGCGCTGGCAACGGGCCTGTTCGGCGGTGAGTTCGGCGGACAGGCGGCCCTCCTGGAGGTGCCAGTGATGTTCATGGTCGCGTGCCTGGTTCAGGGCTTGCTCGAGTTCGCTCAAACGCCTTTCCAGTTCAGGCAGCCGACTGGCGCGTTCCATCCATTGAGTGCGCTCCACCGCGCCTTCCGAACGCCCCTTTTCGGTGCACACCGCCAGTCGACTGCGCCAGATCAAACTGGAGAGCAGGGCTCCCAGCGCCAGGGAAAGGATACCAACGACGACGACCTCCATGGGGGAACTTCCTCAGGTGGGCAGATAATGGTAGAGCCAGGTTTCGCTCAAGGTGTCGTTTCCCCGTTTCAGATATAAACGGATCTCCACGGGATCGCTGCCTTTTACTTCGGCCAGGTCGAAGAGTGCGCGCCACAATCCCGGTTGGCCATTGGGGACGGGTTCCGTGGCGGCACTCAGGATACGTCCGCGCGAAGGCGTGACGACGGCTTCGGGCGCACTCCCCGCCGGAAGATGGAACAGTTCTCCGCCCTGAAAAACCACTTCGAACTTGTGGACGCCCGGCAACCGGTGCCCCGGTTCTCCTCCTCGTCCGATTCCGGTACCGACGCAGCGCGCCAGGGTAGTGGCAAAGGGTTCATCGGCCTGCCAGTAGAGGCGGTAACGCAGGGAATGCCGGGACCCGGCGCGGGCCGGGGCGGCAGGGACCCACATGGCCACGACGTTGTCGTACAGTTCTTCCGTGGTGTGGAGTTCCACCAGACGGACCGTGCCTTTGCCCCAGGCATTCAGGGGCTCGATCCATAAACTGGGGCGCCGTTCGTAATGCACGGCATCCAGGTATTGGTCGAAGTGGCGTTCGCGTTGAATCAGGCCGAAGCCCTTCGGGTTCTCGTCGGAAAAATGGGACACCTCGATGGGCAATCCCCATTCAAACGTCGGGGGATGCGATCCCTTCGGGTTTTCGGCGCTGGAGGGATTGATCAGGGGCCGCCAAATGTGTTCGTTGCTTCCGGTCCATAAGGAAAGTCCGTCTGAATCATGGACCTGTGGTCTCCAGTCCTCCTGAAAGGTCTTGTCTTTGTCGGAAAACCAGTACATGGAGGTCATGGGGGCCAGGCCGAAATGGGCGATGTCCCGGCGCAGGAACAGTTCCGCCTGGACGTCCATGAGGACGGCCTTGTTCCGGGTGAGGGTGAAATGGTAGGCCCCGGAGAGGCTGGGTCCGTCCAGCAGGGCATAGACCGATACTTCCCGGGAGCCGGGTTGAGGCGGGGCGAAGTAAAAGTGCGTGAAGAGGGGGAATTCCTCCTTCTGGTCCTGGGTCCCGGTATTGACGGAAACCCCTCGTGCCGAGAGGCCGTACTGGTATTCGTCGCCGATGGCGCGGAAATAGGACGCGCCCAGAAAGGCCGCCCAGTCGTTGCTGCGCCAGTCCGGTCCGGAACCGCTGCGGCTTTCCTGGATGCGGAACCCGGCGAACCCGGACGGATGGCTCAATTCCCGGGCCGGACTGTGTTCGGGCATGTCAAACAGGTGCCTGTCGAAGAGTACCTCCCGTGCTTCGGTGCGCGCGTGCTCGTTTTCCAGGGGTTGGTCGAGACGGTACATTTTGACGGGGAAGGGGAAAAACTTGCCCGGATGAAAAAATGCGATGGCATAGTCTCCCGGACCGTCGGCAAAAAGCGCATGGTCCATCTTGAAATGAATCTGGCTATGGGCATCCCAGTCGATACGATCCACGATGGCGGCATCGGGAGACAGGGGCGGCGCATAGGGTTGCTGGGCCTGTTTCCTGGCCTCGGCACATAGTCCTTCCCAGGAAAAGGCGGTCCCCGGTCCCAGATCCGGATGATCGGGTTCGGCCTGTGCAAGGCGGGTGAAGAAGGGACTGGCCAGCAAGGTAGCGAGGGTACCCATGAAGTGACGGCGATTCAGGAACGACATGGTGGAATTTCACCTGGCAATGAGGAAGGTTGAAGGGCTATAGTATAGCCTTCAAAAAAGATATCTTGAAGGCATGAGGAGGCATTTGATGAACAACCCTCCATCTGGAGAATTGAACCTGATCGTGACCGGCATGACGTGTCAGGGTTGTGTGGGTACGGTTCGCCGTGTCGTGGGCGCCGTGCCGGGGGTCGAAGACCTGGTCATCGATCTGGACAGCGGAGCCGTCCGGGTACGGGGCGCGGTGGATGCCGAAGCGGTGATGGCCGCTGTTCGGAACGCCGGCTACGACGTATGCCGTGTCTGATTCTGCGCAGGCGCCACCTTCCGGAACCCGATTCAGGGGGATTTGCCGCAGATCGACGGCAGGACGGCTTGATCCTGGCGGTTTGGTATAGGACAATGGGCGCTACTTGGAGAATATGCGTTGATGCGGTACCGTGGTTGATATGAAGGAAGAAGGTCTGCATCTTGCTCTGGTGCATTTTTCAGCCCGTATTCTGCAGTCCCTGGCACAGGGCGCGCAGGCGGATGTCCTGGCCGGAGAGATCTGCGTTTTCGCCGAATCGGTGATTCCCGGACGTATCGCCTCCCTGATGATCGTGGATGAGAACGGGCGCCTCCAGACCCTGGCGGCACCCCATGCGCCCCCTGAACTGATTCAGGTTTTTTCGGATCTCGTCCCCGGGCCCCATGCGGGATCCTGCGGGAACGTCATTCATCGTCAGGAACCGGTGGTGGTTAGTGATATTCCGCATGATTCGCGCTGGGATGATCTGCGCGTTCCGGCGGAAACCTGGCAACTGAAATCCTGCTGGTCCTGGCCCCTGCGCAAGGACGGACGACTGGTGGGGACCTTTGCCTTGACGGGGTTGGTGGAAGGGGAACCCAGTGCAGCGCAGGTCAGCCTGCTGGAGTCCTGTGCGGCATTGGCGGGCATGGTGCTGATTCATTCCCTGCCTCTGCTGCGCCAGGAAGATGAAAACCAACGTCGCCTCTATCGGGCTTTGTTCGGTTCCGTCGAGGCTCTGATCCAATATCAGAGCGATCAGGAAATGCAGCAGAATCTCTGTGCCAGCCTGACCAACGACACCATTTTCAGCGCAGCCTGGATCGGGCGCCCCGGGCTGGACGGCTATTTCGAGGAAATAGCCAAGTCGGGAACCGGGTCACGCCAGATCATCGAGGCGCGTCCCCGCCTGACCCAGGCCGAAGATGCCCCGCTCATCGTGCGGGCCTGGCGAACCGGGCAGACTGTCCTGTCCAACGACACCCTGAGCGATCCTTCCCTGCACCACTGGCACGCGCTCTTCGACAAAAACCGCTGGCTCAGTTTGTTGGCCACGCCCATCCAGAGAGGCGGAGAACTCTGGGCTGTGCTGGTGTTGGCTTCGCCCCGTATCGATACGTTTGATGAAGACACGTTGGGACTCTGCCTGAGGGTGGCCGCCTTGCTCAGTCGGAGCCTCGGAGAACACGATCTCAAACTGCATATCCACGCATTGCAAATGGAGGATGCCCAACTTGCGCGCACCGACAATTTGACAGGACTGCCCAATCGTCTGGCGCTGGAGGAATACCTGCCCAGGGCGATGGCCCGGGCCGAACGACACGAACGGGTGGTTGCCCTGGGCATGATCGATCTGGATGATTTCAAACCCGTCAATGATCGTTATGGTCATGGGCAGGGCGATATCCTTTTGCAGGAACTGGCGCAACGCCTGCGCCACAAGATCCGGGAATCGAATTATGTCGCCCGCCTCGGGGGCGATGAGTTTGTGGTGGTTTTCGAGGATCTGGATGAAAGCCAGGTCCGGCATGAACTCGGCAGCGCGCTGGCCCGACTCCATCAAGCCGTGGAATCGTCCTTTTATCTGGATGAGGCGGAAGGGGGCGTGATGATCGACATGACCATGGGCGTGGTGCTCTACCCAGGGGATGCGGAGACGCCGGAAGAATTGATGCGCAAAGCCGATGCCGCCATGTACCAGGCCAAACTGCACAAACATGAACGAAAGGAATGGTGGATTCTAGGCTCGGCGCCCATGGAAGAACCTGCACCCGAGGGCCCTTTTGATCCCTTTGGCAGTGAAGCGAAGTTTCTGCTGAGTCTGGTGCAACCCCATCTGGAACAGGTTGCGGATGAGTTTATTCGCTCTTTCTATGAGGATATGGAGCGGGATGAGGGCACGCTCGAGATCCTGCAGACTCTGGTGGATGATGAATACCTGAAACTGAAACGGAGTCAGTCGGCGTATTTGAGTTTCCTGATCGATCCGGCGACGACCTACGAGCAGATCCAGGCCCAGGCGGCCCGGTTGGGGCGCGTGCATGCCCTGATCGGTGTGACGGGGGCCTGGATGACCCGGGCCATGAGTTTGTATCGTGGATTGTTGCGGCGCTATCTGGATACCCTGTCACTGGTGTCGCGGGAACGCTATCGCGCCCTGCGCGTGATCGATGCGCGGCTGCAGATCGATGTCGAGGGCCAACTGGACGCCATGCAGCAAACCGCGGACCTCTACAGCGCCTATCACTCCCGTCCGCTGGATTCCCCTTCGGTGCAATGGATGGAGGCGGCCCAGTCCGAACTGGAAACACTATCGTCATTGCCGGGCATTCTGGTTGTACAGGTATTGCGTCCCCAGGCTGACGGGATCTTTGCCACGGAACTGAACGCGGGGGTCAAGTCCCAGGCATTGGAATCCATCCTGCAGCTTCCGGGGATGCGCCCCATTCTGGACACACGCTCCGAGGCAGGACAAGGGTTGATTGCCCGTGCCTGGCATTCGGGGCAAATCCAGTGTACCGATGCCTACCTCATGGATGCGCGTACCCATACCTGGCACTCGTCTTTTCGTTCCCTGGGGATCCGCAGCGCGGTGGCCATTCCGGTCCGGGGGCCGCAGGAAATGGAATTCGTCATGATCGTGCTGGGCGCCTATCCCCACCAGTTTTCTTCGGGCTGGATGCGCACGTCCATTGCTTCGCTCCAGAATCGCTGGGAGCAGTTGGTGCGATTGAGCCATGCCGGCCGATTCCCGGTCATGGATTCGCATCAGGCCGTGATTTACCGGGAACGGTTGCATTCCGGGGGATTGCGCCTGTTTCTGCAGCCCGTGGTGGAACTGAAAACCGGCGCCCTGTTCAAGGTGGAAGCCCTGGCGCGTCTGACCATGCCGGATGGAAGCCTGACCCTGCCGGGCCAATTTCTGACGGCGTTG
>NZ_DAHVHV010000076.1:0-6401 GCF_027317285.1 Ferrovum sp.
GCCACCATCCCCATCAGACTGGCCCCCAACCCGGCCAGTTGGGGAGGGCTCAGGGCTTCCGGAGCCCACCCTTCGCCCAGCAACCATACCGCAATGCCCAGAACCACTGAGGCCAGCCCCCCCCAGGGGGTCGCACGTTTCCAGTACACGCCAAAAGCCAGGGGAACGAAGGCGGCGACCAGGGTCACTTTATAGGCATCCTCCACCATGCTGAAGATAGGCGCCTGCGAATTGAGGGCGATGGTCGTCACCAGGCAGGTAAAGCAAAAAACCACCCAGCGCATCACCGTCAGCAATTGCCGGTCGGTCATCCCCGGCATGAATCCCCGCAGGATGTTTTCGGAAAAAGTCACGGAAGGTGCCAGCAAGGTGGCCGAGGCACAACTCTTGATGGCCGACAACAGCGCCCCGAAGAACATGATCTGGGCAAATTTTGGAGAATGAGTCAGAATCAACTCGGGAAGGATCAGTTGGGAATCGCTGTCCAGATAGCGACTGACCAGCGCCGGATCGATGCGCGTTGCCGAATAAGCCAGAAACATGGGAATGAAGGCAAACAGGAAATACAACACCCCCCCCAGGATCGAAGCATTGCGGGCAGTGATTTCCGTGTCGGAGGAGGTCACCCGCTGAAAGACGTCCTGCTGTGGAATGGATCCCAGCATCATGGTGATCCAGGCCGTAAAAAAAGCGATCACTTCTCCCCAGTGCGGGGCGGGCCAGAAGGACAGTTTGCCCTGCGCTGCCGCCTGATGGACCACGGCGCCGATGCCCCCTGCCGGTCCGCCCAGATCCCAGCCGATATAGACCATGCCCAGCATGATGATGATCATCTGGATGAAGTCCGTGATGGCCACCGACAACATTCCGCCAAACAGGGTATAGACCATGACCGTGGCTGCGCCGACGATCATGCCGGTGGGCTTGCTCATCGACCCGTCGGAAACCACGTTGAATACCAGTCCCAGGGCCTTGATCTGAGCGGCCACCCAGCCCAGATAGGAGAGCACGATGCACAAGGTCACCAGCACTTCCACGGTACGCCCATATTGGCGCCGATAGAAATCCCCGATGGTCAGCAACTTGCGCCGGTAGAGGGGGCGGGCGAAGAACAAACCGACGAGCACCAGACACAGGGAGGAGCCGAAGGGATCCGCCACGACCCCCCGCAGGCCCTCCTTGAGAAAAGTGGCCGGGATCCCCAACACCGTTTCAGAACCGAACCAGGTGGCAAACACGGTGGCCGTCACCACATAAAGGGGCATGCGATGCCCTGCAGCTGCGTAATCCACGGTATTGCGCACGCGCAAGGCCACGATCAGGCCAATCGCCACCGAGATGGCCCAATAGCCGATGACAAACCAGAGCAACATGACAGAACTCTCTCCTTGAACGTTACCCCACGAGCCGGTCCGGCCCCCACAAACTTTTCTGGTCGAGGACGGTGTACCCAAGTTCAGGCGGCATCCCGTAAGGATACCGCCCCAGAAAAGGACCCGGCAAACGCGCCTGCAACGTCTCGAGTTGTCCCTCTTCTTCCTCCAGGTCAGTGCTCAGGCAATTGGCGACCCACCCCGCCCAGGGCAGTTGGCGATGCCGCAAGGCTTCCGCGCTCAGCAAGGCATGGTTGAGACACCCCAGGCGAAGCCCCACCACCAGAATCACGGGCAGGGCGAACCGTTGCGCCAGATCGGCCAGATCGCCTTCCACGCCCAGGGGAACCAGAACCCCTCCCGCACCTTCCACTACCAGACAGTCGGTCTCCTCCTGCAAACGCCGGTATGCCGCATGCATGACCGGGAAGGAAATGTCGACCCCTTGCCGCCGCGCCGCCAGATGAGGCGCAATGGGCGGTTCAAAACCATAGGGATTGATCCATTCTTCCGGAACCGGTCCGCCAGAGTGCTTCAGCGTGGAATCCGCATGCTGTTTCAACTGCTCCACATCCTCGTTGACCCACCGGTCACCCTGGCGAAAAAACCCGGTTGCCACGGGCTTCATGCCCAACCCGTGCAACCCCCTGCGCCGTACGCTTTCCAGCAGGGCACAGGCCACCCGGCTCTTGCCCACCCCCGTATCGGTGCCCAACACGAACCAACCCCTCATGCCAGCACCTCTTCGAGGGATTCCAGGGTCCGGCTCACCAGAAAATCCAGTTCGTCCTCCGACAGATTGAGGGGCGGCATGAAGTAGAGGGTATGCCCGATGGGGCGCAACAACACGCCGGCTTCCCAGGCGCGTGCATGAAACCGGCGCGCAAAGTGCGCGGGAGGATCGACGACCTCGCACGCCCAGATCATGCCCCGCTGCCGTCCCTGGGTGATGCGCGGATGGTCGAACAGGGGCGCCACCTGTTGCGCCATCTGAGCTTGGCGCGCCTGATTGATCGCCAATATCCCTGTTTCATCGAACAACTGTTGTACGGCCAGCGCAGCCCGACAAGCCAGGGGGTTGCCGGTGTAGGAATGGGAATGAAGAAAGGCCCGATCCACCCCTTCCGCGTAAAAGGCCTGATAGATGGAGTCGTGGGTCATGACCACGGAAAGGGGCAGAAATCCCCCGGTGATCCCCTTGGACAAACACAAAAAGTCCGGCGTGATCCCGCTTTGCTCATGGGCAAAGAAGGTGCCCGTCCTGCCAAACCCCACGGCAATCTCATCGGCAATGACATGCACGTCATGGCGCCGGCAACACGCCAATACCGCCTGCACATAGTCCGGAGAATGGAACACCATGCCCGCTGCGGCTTGCACCAGAGGTTCCAGAATCAGCGCGGCAACTTCTCCCTGATGGGCGGCAAGATAGGTCGCCAAGGCCTCCAGGGAACGGGCCTCGCTGCCCGGAATCCGGCTGTCCGGGGCAGGAATGACGTGCGCTCCCCGAATCAGCGCCGCATAGGCTGTGCGAAACAGCGGAATATCCGTCACTCCAAGCGCCCCCAGGGTTTCTCCATGATAGCCATGAGCCAGCGCGATGAAGGAATTCTTGTTCGGCCGCCCCTGGTGGCGCCAGTAATGGGCGCTCATCTTGAGGGCCATCTCCGTGGCCGAGGCACCGTCTGATCCATAGAAGCAATGACCCAGGCGCCCCCCCGTGCGACGACTCAGACGTTCGGACAATTCCACCACGGGCTGATGAGTCAGGCCTGCCAGCATGACATGATCCAGTTGATCCAGTTGGTCCTTGAGGGCTGCCACGATGGCGGGATGGCCATGCCCCCACAGGTTGACCCACCAGGAACTGATGGCATCCAGAATGCGCCGGCCCTGCTCTTCCACCAGCCAGGCCCCCTGCGCCGCCCGGATCAGGTGCACGGGATGTTCTTCCAGCCATTGCATCTGGGTACAGGGGTGCCAGACCGCTGCCGCACTCCGCTCTGCCCAACTCGCGGTCTGATTCATGCTTCGACCCCCATCACTTTTTCAAGACCTTCCAACAATTGATCGATGTGCGCCACCGAATGGGCCGCACTCAATGAAATTCTCAAACGAGCCGTTCCTTCCGGAACACTGGGCGGACGAATGGCCGCCACCCACAGACCCTCTTCGCGCAACCGGTCGGAAACTGCCATCACCCGCCGGTTCTCCCCCAGGATCAGGGGGTGAATGGCGGTGCATGAAGGCAGCCCCTTCAGACCCAGAGCCTGCAGTCCCGCATCGAGTCGTTCTCCCAACCGGGCCAGATGAGTGCGTCGGAACTCCTCCAGAGCCACACATTCCAGAGCAACACGGGTAGCCGCCTGCACCAGCGGCGGCAGGGCCGTGGAAAACATATGGGTGCGCGCCCGTTGCGCCAGCCAGTCAATCAGGGGAGCCGCCCCTCCCACAAAGGCACCCGCCGTACCCACTGCCTTGCCAAAGGTCGCCATGTGCAGGACCCGTGCGGAACTCACCCCACAGGCCGCCAGACTTCCCTTGCCCTGTGGACCCAGGACTCCCAGTCCATGGGCATCATCCACCAGAACCCAGGCCCCGTACTGCTCCGCCAGGCGCTCCAGCTCCCGCAGGGGCGCCACATCCCCATCCATGCTGAAGACGCCATCCGTGAGTATCCAGCGTTGTTCCAGCGGACAACGGCGCAGTGCCTCTTCCAGAAATTCCCAGTCCCCATGGGGATAAATGGTCAATTGGGCGGGACGGGCCAGTCGCACCCCATCGATCAGGCTGGCATGGTTGAGCGCGTCGGAAAACACGGCGGTCTCCCCATCGACCAGCACGGGAATCACCCCCAAATGCGCGAGATAGCCCGAGGAAAACAACAGCACCCGTTCCAGATCCAGCCAGTGCGCGATCCACGCCTCCAGTTCGGCCTGGGCTGCGCTATAACCACACACCAGGGCAGAGGCGCCCGCGCCGATCCCATACTGCTCGAGCCCTTTTTGCGCTGCGGCACAGACCCGGGGATCGTTGGCCAGCCCCAGATAATCATTGGAACAAAACGCCAGATACGCCCGGTCGTCCACGCTCAGAGTCGGTCCCTGCGGACTCTGCACCGGACGGTGTGGTCGTTCCAACCCCTGGCGTTGCCAATCTTGAAGACGAGCAGCGTAGACGTTCATCATAAGGTGATATGCCTCTGAACCATTCCCGGTTTTTCCTGCCGGACGTTTTTAGGATCAACAGGATAAGTTAAATCGCGAAATCAGACAGTGGTGTTTCAAGGTGCTCGGGCCAATCGGTGCATACCCTATTATTCGGCCAATATTTTCACAGAGATGACTTCAAGAACATCACTTGACTGAATTGCGCCATCGTTGGTTAAAAAGAACTTACAGCCCGCCTGAATGGCCGTAGCGTAATGCAACGCATCGATAAATTTCAAACCACGCTCGGCTCTCAACTGCGCAGCCAAGTCAAAGGCTTCAGCATCATGCGGTTGGATGGACAAGAAATCTTCTGTGCTGAAAAATGCCTTAAAACGCTCAACCAGTGCCGGATTGCCGGTTTGATAAGGCCTCACCAATGTCTCGGCAATCACGGCATCCCCGGTATAACCGATGATCAGCCCCGAATCAATGGCTTCAATGACGGGGGCAACCACCGAAAAATAGTCCGGGTTGCGGTCCAGGAAGTACACAAAAACATTCGTGTCCAAGTAGACGCGGTGCCCGACCATGCGGGCGATAGCATCCTCTATCTTTCCCATGAGTCACGACCGCCCTTCAGGTCGGCTTCAATTTCTGCGGTTGTCTGACCCCAGAGGCCACGTGCGATACCTGCGTAGGCCATTGCCGACCCTTTGCGCGCCTTGCGGTTTACGGGCACCAGGGTAACAACGCCGTTTGCATAAGCCACTTCAAGCATATCGTCAGGTTTGATGTGTGCTGCTTCGGCAATGCGGGCGGGGATTGTAATCTGGTGTTTGAGTCTTACTCGCACTTGTGACATGCCTGGCTCCCGTCCTGGTTGAAAAGTAGGAATTAATCCTAGCATTCCTACTATTCTGGCGCAAGTTTGTTCGCCGATCCACTGTATAAGATTATAACCGGCGAGACTTTGGAATCCCGTCGAGACAGACTATAATCGGGGTTTTCCTTGGATTTTTCGTCATCATGGCCGCGTATAGTACCGAAAAAATTCTCTCCGTCCACCATTGGAACGACACCCTGTTCAGTTTTACGACCACCCGGGATGCCGGATTGCGCTTTGAAAACGGTCATTTTGTCATGATCGGTCTGGAGGTGGATGGAAAACCCCTGACGCGGGCCTACAGCATTGCCAGCGCCAATTACGACGAACATCTGGAATTTCTCAGCATCAAGGTCCCCAATGGTCCCCTGACCTCGCGCCTGCAACATATCCAGGTAGGCGATTCCCTGCTGGTCAGCAAAAAACCCGTGGGTACCCTGGTAATTCATGACCTGCTCCCTGGCAAGCATGTCTATCTGTTTTCCACGGGGACTGGTTTGGCTCCTTTCATGAGCATCATCAAGGATCCCGAAACCTACGAACGTTTCGACAAGATCGTTCTGGTGCACGGCGTGCGTCAGATCTCTGAATTGGCCTACCGCGATTTCATCACCCACGAACTGCCGGCCAATGAATTCTTTGGCGAAGAGGTACGCCAGAAATTGATCTATTACCCCACCGTCACCCGTGAGGAATTCGAAACGACAGGACGCATCACGACCCTCATCGAGAACGGAAAACTGTTTTCCGATGTGGGGTTGCCCCCCCTCGATCCCGCCGTGGACCGGGCCATGATCTGTGGCAGTCCGGGAATGCTCAAGGACATCTCGGCTCTGCTCACCGAACGGGGACTGAAAATCTCCGGAGGCGTGGGCGAACCGGGTGACTTCGTCATCGAACGGGCCTTCGTGGAACGTTAACGAACAAGGTTAGATCGTGCGCAAGCCACGATCTGAACCGTTTGTTGGACAAGCCCGGCAAGTCCCCTGTGAC
>NZ_DAHVHV010000077.1:0-6284 GCF_027317285.1 Ferrovum sp.
CCTGTTTTTGTGTTCGACCCACCCACCACCAGGAAAAATCCGGGACGGTTGGGAGAGGCGTATGTCTAAAGTTCAGTTCTCTATCTTGGGCGGCACATAGATCGCCTCAACCGGTAGTTCCGGCGAGAAGGGATTCCACTTGAGCCCATACAGGGCGAGTAATTTCTGGTTCATGCTGATTCCTTCTCGGTTGTGGGTAGATAGGCGGGTGGCACGCCGGTCGCGGCGTAATCGGCCAGCAGTTCGGTCATCAGGGCAGGCAGGCCCGATGGTGGTAGTGGCGACAGGTCAGTATTCGCCGGAGCCAAGCGTCGGCGCTGGCCGTTGGCATTGGCAGATTTATCCAGCGGCTTGACGAAACACAGGATAGATCCGCTGCGCGGATCAACCAGATCGACCTGCGTCAGATCCCAGCGGGCATACTGCAAATGCACCCGTTCAAGGTGACGGTAGCGTGAAGGTATTTCGAAGCGCGCCCCATCAAGACTGACGGTGCCATCGGAACGGCGCTGTTTGCGCTCCACTTGAATACGGAATGCGGACGACAACACCGCCGTGGCGGGGCAATCTCGCCGCACTGTGGGTCCTGCAAGATAGTGCGCTAACGGCGTGGCGTTGATTTCCGTGTGGCGTGTTCGGTGATATTCCTGTTCCGCCCAGGCTTGCGTGGCCAGATTGAGTGCATCCAGCGTCAGGGATTGTTCGCCTTCGAGCAACGCCATCAAGCGTCCTTCGATGCGCCCCCAGAATGATTCCTGCTTGGCGTTTTGATAAGGCGAATACGGCAAAGTGGTCTGGTGCAATACGCCCAATTTTGCCAGTCCGGTAGTGGTTTCTTCCGCCAGCATGGCCGCGCCATTGTCAGTCATCAGAGCGCGTGGCAGGCCGCGCTTCATAAAGGCTTGCGACAGACCATGGATCAAGTTCTCGGCGGTCTCGCCCAGATACCATTGCAGATGGCAAACCAGACGTGAACGGTCATCGATCACACCCAACAGCATCGGTTTTACCCATTCACCCTGGCGTGTCAGCACGCGGCGTGAGCCATGGTGGAAATCCAGATGCCATAAGGCACATACATGATCGACCTCGAAACTGCGCACTTCCAGTCGTTCCAATCGGTCGCGGGCGGCCAGCGCACCTGCGGTGGCGCGTTTCGGCTGTGCCTGGCGGAACATACCTTGCGCTTTGAGATAGCGACGGATCGTGGGGTAGGAGGCAATCTCGGTATCGCTGCCTTTAAGGGCTGCGCACAGGTTGTCGAAATGAAGTTGTGCTGTCCAGCCCTGATGCTCGCGATACTGGGTCGTCAGTGTCGCAATCGCGATGGGTGTCAAACTGGGGAAGCGACCGACATCACCACGAAGCCTATCCTTCAAGGCGGCCACCGGGTCATGGGCACGTCGTGCCGCGTAGTACCAGCGTTCCAATGTCGACACGCCAAATTCGACATCAAACCCGGATACCGGATGACGCCAGGTCTTGGCGGCTAGCTGCACCAGTTCAGCCTGTAACGATCCCGGCGCTGGGGGAGCGGCCAGTAATGGGCCAATGATCGAGAAGCGTAGTCGCGCCATACGGTCACGCTTGAGCGGATCGACTGATGTGTTAAATGTGTTCAAAAAGTTCTCCCAAAGATGCGCTGCCGACGGCAGTGCTTGTGGGAGTGAAGGTTACAAACCCTCATCGATCTTGGCTATTGGCAACTTCTGCGGGTAATTAGCACCCCTCGTTTAACGTGACTGAATGACCAACCGTAAGGGGACTGAGGAAGACCAATATTCGCCGCATTGACTCATCCGACGAGCCTAAAAAACGTTCGATCAGACTGGTGGGAAGCAGAGTTAAATCAATCGGCGGCATAAAGCGGGCGCAGGCAGCTTGCCACAGTGGTGTCAGCGGGAACTGCTCAATCCACCATTGCCTCCAGCGTTGAATGGTGCGTGCAGGAACATCCAACGTCTCGCTCAGTTGCGCCACGTCAGAGGTGGATGGGCTTCTACCTGCCGACATCAGCACTACCGCCAGTCCCAGGTAGACCCGTCTGCCTAAAAATCGAACCGACACCGATGTTTTACGCTTGCGGCATTGATTGCAGCAGAAGCTGAAGCGCGACTCAAAGTTGATTCGAGCCTCTTCCAGGCAACAACGGGGTTTGCGTGGATAGTTGGCACAATGGAGTGTGCCGCCGCAATAGTGACATTTGGTTGCGCGTGTTTCCGCCGCCAGTTCAATATCAATTTGCAGCAGAATGTGAAAAAAGTTTGGATTTTGCAGGAGGGCGTGGCACACTTAGAAGGTCTCTAGGCTTGGTAACCAGAGACTCCCCCAAAAGGTTCTTTTAATCAAGTTCCTTGAGGGGGATCTTCACCGATCCATCACGCTATTTGACCTTCTGCGCTGAAAAGGCCATCGGGATGCGTGACCTTACTCACCTGCGGGGATAGACCCCGCACTGTGACAGTCGATTATCTGGCAACGTCGTTTCCCCCGTACCTGCGGGGATAGACCCCGCTCCGGGGGCCATAAACGGCATCCCGATACGTTTCCCCCGTACCTGCGGGGATAGACCCTAGAAGACGACAAGCAAAAGCACAAAGGGAAGGTTTCCCCCGTACCTGCGGGGATAGACCCTGCGCTGGTACGTACGCAACGAGCGCGATGAAGTTTCCCCCGTACCTGCGGGGATAGACCCCGCAGTTCGGCTATCGACAAGACGTTGCAAAGAGTTTCCCCCGTACCTGCGGGGATAGACCGTCGACGTGAATATCCCTGATCATGATCCGCGTGTTTCCCCCGTACCTGCGGGGATAGACCCTTCTCAGCCAGCCGTTTCCGGTATGCGATCGGGTTTCCCCCGTACCTGCGGGGATAGACCCTATACTTTCTGCCGGATGGAGGGAAGAGGATGGTTTCCCCCGTACCTGCGGGGATAGACCTTGTGGGGGCTTGTGGGGTAATGCCTGTTCCGCGTTTCCCCCGTACCTGCGGGGATAGACCCGCTGGCGAACATTCCGTGCCCTGGCCCCTAAAGTTTCCCCCGTACCTGCGGGGATAGACCTTTGCTTAAAGCCGATTTAGTTGTAGCCTATTTGTTTCCCCCGTACCTGCGGGGATAGACCCCCGAGGACGTGGAAGTTAAGGGCCAGCGGATTGTTTCCCCCGTACCTGCGGGGATAGACCCCTCGACTTGCGTAACCCTGACGAATTCCAGAAGTTTCCCCCGTACCTGCGGGGATAGACCCGAGCGCCGCGCGTTTTTGTTCGGACTGACCGGGTTTCCCCCGTACCTGCGGGGATAGGCCCAATTTCTGGTCGCTCATGGACTTCCGCCGAGCCTAGCCGCATTGCTCGAATGCTCCCCGTGGCAATCGGATACACCGCCATAAACCCGGTAACATAGCGGAATGACAAACCCGAACCATTCCCTCGAAGCCAGTTTTCCGGAACGATCGGATGCGGCGCCGCTGCGCCCCTTCGGCGACGATCTGTGGATCTGCGAAGGTCCGGTGGTTCCCTTCCTGGGGTTCCCGTATCCGACCCGGATGGCGCTCATTCGCCTGCCGGACGGCGCGCTCTTGGTCTGGTCTCCGATCTCCTTGTCGACCGCGCTGCGGGATGCGGTCGATGCGATCGGCCCCGTGCGTTATCTCGTATCCCCGAACCAGTTGCATCACCTTTTTCTCGCGCAGTGGAAATCCGCGTATCCCAGCGCAGGGCTATTTGCGCCGCCGGGACTTCGCAAGAAGCGGAGGGATCTGCGATTCGATGCCGATCTCGACAGTACGCCGAGGGCCGAATGGGCGGCGGAAGTCGATCAGGTTGCCATGGTCGGCAGCGTGGCAATGACCGAGATCGTCTTCTTTCACCGCCGGAGCCGCACAGCGATCTTCGGCGACCTGATTCAGAATTTTCCGGCCGACTGGTTCCGCGGATGGCGGGGAATGCTCGCCAGGTTGGACGGTATCGTCGCACCGCATCCGGGCGCACCGCGCGAATGGCGGCTGAGCTTCGTTCACCGGAAGGCCGCCCGACTGGCCCTGCAAAAAGTGCTGGCGTGGCCGATCGAGCGGGTCATCGTGGCGCATGGGGATGTTGTACCGCGTGACGGCGCCGATTTCGTGCGTCGCGCATTTTCCTGGTTGTCCATTCCGTGACCGTTTCCCCCGTACCTGCGGGGATAGGCGCCTTGGCGAAGATATTGGTCCTGATCTCTCTAGGTATCGGGAAGTTATCGCGTTGGCTTGGACTTTCTTCGGGAATTTCGGGGTATCGAAGTTGAAACCGTGGTAACTAAATATTGTTGAAATAACGGAACTCATTGATGTAGATGGATTACGGTCATAATGTGAAGGACACCGCTCCGCCAATCCGACATCCATGGTTGTCCAGAAACATCCATAACGCCATGTAATTACAGTGAATCAACTGAAATTACGGTCCGGTGGCATCCCGTTGCATCCAAGCGCAGACAGACCGTGGTAATAAATTTATCACAGTGAGTTACCACGATGGCCACCCAACTGCTGTGGGTTTACCTTGGTGAACGAAAGTTACTGGCAAGCCGATAAGGAAAAATCCCTTTCTTTGGGTGTATATCGGGACCCTGAACTTTGGTCCCGCCAAAACTTTCGGCTGTGGCTTGCTGCTGGTGCGGCGCTTGGGGTAGATTGTGTGTTGTTCTATAAGTATGGACTGGAAAAATCGCATTGAATCCAATCCCGCAATTTGCGGTGGGCGCCCACACATCAAGGGAACGCGTCTGGCTGTGGAATTTGTGCTGGGGCTGATGGCGGCGGGGTGGTCAGAGGCGCAACTACTTGATAGTTATCCACACATTGGCGAAGCGGATCTGCGCGCGGTATTTGCATTCGCGCAGGCTCTGATCGAGGAAGAAAAATACTTGCCCCTGCCGCACGTTGCCTGATGAAGTGGCTGGCCGACGAAAACATACCGAAGGGTGCGATAGCCTTTTTACGGCAGCATGGCGAGGATGTGGTGGCCATTGCCGAGTCCAACAAACGGTTCAGATCGTGGCTTGCGCACGATCTAACCTTGTTCGTTATTGGAGGGCAGTACCCATGAGCGAAGTCCATTTCATTGTTGAAGAAGCGCCGGAAGGTGGGTATGTTGCGCGCGCTGTCGGCGCAGATATTGTGACCGAGGCAGACGATCTGCATGGTCTGCGTGTGCATGTCCGAGACGCAGTACATTGTCACTTTGACGATGGACAGTTGCCCAGCCTGATACGCCTGCATATTACCCGTGAAGAAGTATTGGCAGCATGAGATTACCGCGTGATCTTTCAGGGGCGGATTTGGTCAAGCGTCTTGGAGGTCGATATGGATCCGTGGATCTGATCGGTTTGCGGTGCTTGACCTAATGTCGCCCGGCCATTCGTGGCGTGGCGGTTGCTGGTGATGGTTTCTCTCCCGACGATTTACCTGGGTCGAGAGGAATGAATCTGGTGCGCTCGGGATGAGCGCCTTTCAAACCTTCCTCAGATAGCAGGCCTTGAGCATGAAATTGCCAGCGTCCATCTTGCAGTCCACCTCGTGGTCGCCACCGACCAAACGGATGCTTTTTACCTTGGTGCCCATCTTGAGCGTGAGGGAGGAGCCCTTGACCTTCAGGTCCTTGATGAGTACAACGGAGTCACCCTCTTTCAATACATTGCCATTCGCATCCTTGACCACTTCCGCTGTGTCCTCATCGGTTTTTGCGGTATCCTTTATCGGCCAGTCATGGCCGCAGTCGGCGCACACATAGTTTTCTCCGTCCTGATACGTGTTCTCCATGGCGCATTGGGGGCAAGCGGGTATAGTTGGCATAATGACGTTTGAATTGTGAATGGGTCAGGCATTTTAGCGGACCCGTCGTCTTCGGTCCAATTGTTCAATATCGCGCCTTTTCGGAAGTTTTGACTGATTTTGGCCGATGACGCACGCTGGGCCATGTGGGCGGCAGTTTCCGGTTCCAACCATTGAATGGGGGGAGATATCATGTTGAAAGGTGTTTTGCTCGGTGTGGCGCTAACCCTGGGGATTGCCTTGATTGGCGGTTACTTTCTGGTCCATAGCGGTCTGATTCCGGCCAATGCCGATGCAAAACCGGGTCGGCTGGAAACCTGGATGGCCAAGACCTCGTTGCATGCGACACTTCGTCGCATAGCTCCAAAGGAACAGAATCCGGTTGCACTGACGGACCAGAATCTTCTGGAGGGCGTTCGCCTTTTCGCACGGAATTGTGCGGTCTGCCATGGATCCGCCAAGGGCGGTGATTCG
>NZ_DAHVHV010000078.1:0-6026 GCF_027317285.1 Ferrovum sp.
CGCTTGCGTCCGGTGCTGATGACGGCTCTGGCCATGGTCATCGGGATGCTACCCATGGCTCTGGGGCTGGGGGAGGGCGGAGAGCAGAATGCGCCCCTGGGGCGTGCCGTCATCGGAGGATTGCTGTTTGCCACTGTGGCGACCTTGTTCCTTGTGCCCGTATTGTTTAGTTTGATTCGTTCTGGACGCTCGATTTCCTCAAGGACCATGTCATGATTTCCTCTCGTTTCTTTGGTGGGTTGATTTTTCTGGGGGCAGTAGGGGTTGCGGCTTGGGGTATCATGAGCCGTTTGCACGCTCAAAATGCCCTGGCCCAGAATTCGATAGCAGATGCTCAATGGCAGGTGGAGGTGACTCATGCTCTGCCGGAAAATCATGTGCCCGATCTGGTTCTTCCCGGCCAATTGCAGGCCTGGACCGAAACCCCGATTTATGCCCATACTTCAGGGTACCTCAAACACTGGACGGCAGACATTGGGCAGAAGGTCAAGGCTGGGCAAGAAATCGCCGAGATCAGTACCCCGGATATCGATGCGCAGGAAGCACAGGCAGAAGCCGAGATGCGGACGGCAGAGGCCAATGAGGAACTGGCACGAGTGACGGCGCAACGGTACGCTGTCCTCCTTCCAACCAAGACTGTATCGCCCCAGGATGCAGACAATAAACGTCTGGATGCGGAAGCCAGGAAGACGACGCTGGATGCGGCACGGGCCAATCTGGAACGACTGCATGCGCTGGACCAATTTCGAAAGATCGTCGCTCCAGTGGACGGGATCATTACTGCACGCAACGTGGATGTGGGAACCATGATCGATAGCGGATCGGCCAATGGCAAGGCGACAGAACTGTTTCATCTGGCAGATACCCGGCGCCTGCGGGCCTATATCCCGGTTCCGGAAGACGAAGTGTCTTCTCTTCCCGCGGGTGGGGCGGTCAGTATCGAGGCGCGCGCTTTTCCGGGGCGGACCTGGAACACTCAATTGGTTCGCCATGCCCAAGCCATCGATCCCATCAATCATACGGAGTTGGTGGAATTGAACCTGGAGGGCGGAATGTTGTTGCCGGGTAGTTATATAGAGGTACATTTTCCTCGCCATGCTGCGCAGCGGTCGGTCACCTTGCCTGCCAATACCTTGGTGTTTCGTGCCAGCGGGACTTCTGTGGCCGTAGTGAATGAACATCAGGTGGTATCCCTGAAACACGTGATCGTGGGACGGGATCTGGGTGAACGCATCGAAATTCTGGCAGGGATCAGTCCATCGGATCGGGTAGTGGTGAGTCCCCCTGATTCCTTGTCCGAGGGGGTGGTGGTCGTGGCCCATGAGGCCAGTGTGCCCAGGAAAGCACCATGAAAAAGGTTCTGATAGTGGGGCTTGTCTTGGTGGGGGTATCGGGTTGCTCCTTTGCACCCTCTTACACTCGTCCTGACTTGCCCACTGCATCCCAATACCATGAAAAAATGACGGAGGACGGGCACTGGGTGCCTTTCAAAGCCACGGAGGCCTCCCAAACCTGGTGGAAGGCCTTTCATGATCCGGTGTTGGACGATCTGGAGCATTCGGGGTTGGTGGCCAACCAGAATTTATTGGCGGCGTTGGCACGTCTGGACCAGGGGCGCTCATTGGCTCGGGAGCAATGGGCCAATCTATGGCCTACGATGGGAGCTTCAGCCACGCATCAATTGACGAAAATTTCCGAACATACCATGATCTTTCCGGTACAAAACTATCCTGCATTCCAGACCAATCAGGTGCAGTTGGATCTGAACTACGAACTGGATATATGGGGAGCCTTGCGCAATGCAGCCCATGCCGCCGATGCTCAGGCCCGCGCCAGTGCCGACGATCTGGCCACCTTGGCCTTGTCTACGGAAGCCGAAATTGCGCTGGATTATGAATCGTTGCGCGCGCTTGATGCGGAGTTGTTTGAGACGGAACGGTTGGTGAGTAGTTGGGCAGATAACCGTACGCTGACCGCCGTTTTGGTGGTGGGTGCCGAGGCGGCGGTCCCGGACCAGGCGCAGGCCGATCTGAATTGGCAGATGGCACGCCAGCAACTCAATGAGCTGCGTTTGCAGCGCCAGCGGATGGAACACGCCCTTGCTCTTCTGGTGGGAACCAATCCCGAGGAGTTTCATATTGCCCCGGTGAGGGACGAATTACCCCCTCCCTTGCACCCCGTACCGGGGATGCCTTCGGTCTTGTTGGAACGACGTCCCGATGTGGTTAGTGCCGAAGAGAAAGTGAAGGCCGCCAATGCCAATATCGGGGTGGCCAAAGCCGCGTGGTTTCCCGTCTTTAATCTGACGGGATATACGGGCTATGGCAATACGGGGTATGGACCTTTGCTGGTGGCACCCAATCGTTTATGGTCATTCGGTCCCACTTTGTCGTTGCCCCTGTTCAATGGGGGGCAGATCGCAGCGGCCAATGACTTGGCACGAGCCCAGTGGGAGGAGAGCGTGGCCAATTATCGAAATACCGTGCTGGGGGCGTGGCGTGAAGTAGAAGATCAACTGGCGGCCCTGCGCGAATTGGAAGCCGAAGCGGAGGCCGCGCGTGGAGCCAGCGAGGCAGCGCAGCAGGCCTTGGAACAGGCTCGTCTGCGCTTTGAGGGAGGGCTGACCAGCCGCTTCGAGGTACTGCAGGCTGAGCGGACCGCGGCCCTGGCCTTGACCGGAGCGACTCAATTGCGTTTGCGGGCTTTGGCGAGCAGTATCGTTCTGGTCAAGGCACTGGGCGGCGGGTGGTCGGATTCCCCTGATTCGGCGAAGTCTCATGCTTCAGCGGGAGCACATTCCTGATGGCTCAACCCTTACTGCGCCGTTGCATGAGTGACCAGATTCGTGATCACTTGCTGGAATGTATCCTAGAGGGAACCTATGCGCCAGGACATCGTTTCGTGGAACTGGACCTGGCGGCAGAATTTCAGGTCAGCCAGAGCCCCGTTCGTGAAGCTCTGCGCGAATTGGAAGTGCTCGGTGCAGTGGAGTCCCAACGCTACAAGGGGACCCGCGTACGCTCCCCCAATCCGGTGGAAATGGCTGAGGCCTATGTTCTGCGGGCTATCCTGGAACAGCGTTCGGCAGAATTGGCTGTTCCTTGCCCAACTGACGTATTGGATTCCCTGCGCGCCACTCTGGCCTCCTTGCACGAGGCGGCTCAAGATCGTGATGTGACCTGTTACAGCCGCCATGCGCTCGATTTTCATCGAAGCATCGTGGTGCAGTCCGGCAATCATTTGTTTCTGGAAATCTGGGAGAATGTCCAGACCCGTGCACGTTTGCCTTTTGTGGCTCAGCATCTGGCCGCCGAATTGGACTCCTGTGCCGCCCTTCACGATCCCATTCTGGCGGCCCTCGAAAATGGAGATGGGGCCTTGGCGGGAAGGCTGTTGCGCGCTTTTATGGAATCCTTGCTGGACAAACTGCCGCGCTGAAAGGTTCTGTCACCTGCCGGAGGTTTTTATCTTATAATCGCGTTCTGGAGAGGTGGCAGAGTGGTCGAATGTACCTGACTCGAAATCAGGCGTAGGTATATGCCTACCGTGGGTTCGAATCCCACCCTCTCCGCCAAGATATGTGGTTGAATATTTTTTATGGTTGACGACCCCCCGCCTTAAGGCGAGAGTCGTCAACTGTCATTCCTGCTTCGGTCGTACTTGTACCATGTACAGGTATCCATCACTGGATTGAGCGACAGCAACCCGGTCGGCTGGGAAATCCGCTGAGCATCTGGATGGTCAGTCCGATGCCTCCATCGAAGCAAGATATTCACCCCGCTGTGCGGCACCGTTTAACCGTGCCCGCTTCAGCATGGCCTGCTGTGCGGTAACGATGTTCTCGGCCTTGCCCTGCCAGGCTTGTAGTACCGGTTGTTGCAGGGCGCGACCGTAAGAAAAGGAGAGCAGCCAGGGAACATCGGGATACCCTGCATTCATTGCGTTGAGGTTGGCTGTTGCCTGTTCGGGGCTCAGACCACCGGAAAGAAAGTTGATGCTGGGCACCGCTGCCGGTACGGTGCGCCGGAATACCCGCAGGGTCGCTGCAGCGATCTCTTCGGGGCTGGCTTTGACCGGATGATCCTTGCCCGGCAGTACCATGTTGGGTTTGAGGATCATGTGCTCCAGCACGATGTGATGGCGGTGCAGGGCATAAAAAATTTCCTTCTGTACCGCTTCGGTTACTTCGGTGCAGCGGGCCAGACTATGATCACCGTCGATCAACACTTCTGGCTCGACAATGGGCACAATGCCCTGTTCCTGGCATGCCGCCGCATAACGCGCCAGCATCTCGGCGTTGGCGGAGATGCCCAGCGCTGTTGGGTTGTGCTCACTGATTGAGTAGACCTCGCGCCACTTGGCGAAACGCGCACCTTGGCTTTTGTAGTGCCGCAATCGCTCCGCCAACCCGTCCAGGCCATAGGTGATGAGATCGCCGGACGCCAGCGCCAGCGGTCCTGTGCCCTTGTCCACCTTGATGCCGGGGACGATGCCACGCCGCGCGAGCACTTCGGGCAAAAGGACTCTATCATCGCTGATCTGGTCAAGTGTCTCCTCGAAAGTGATTACAGCACTGATGTAGTCTTCGATGCCGAGGGCGGTAAACAATAGGACGCGGTAAGCGCGGCGGTTCTCCTCGGTGGATTCAACATTGATCGGCGCAAAACGCTTGGCGATGGTGGGCTGGCTCTCATCGGCGGCGAGAATGCCCTTACCCCGTTGCACCATCTGCTCGATGGTGGATTGGCGTTCGTCTGCAATAGTCATGGTTCATCTCCTGTAATAGGTGCAGCAATGACACGCTCAGTTACCGTTTATGGCTCACAGGAATAAACCATTTTGGTTTGATTCTCCAAAAATCGGCACGCCGGTTTGTTTTGAGCGATTTTTTGGGATCGAGAACCACGGGGCCATTTTGATCGCGAGAAAAAACGACCCAATGCCAAAACGGATGGCCATTTTCAAGATGCCACTTGATGGAAAGGAGCGCTAGATCAGGAAGCTCGTTCCACGATGAAAATGGTGATTCCCCTTCACCGGCTGAAAAGCCAAAATGTTTGAGAAGAATCCGCACATAATGCGTATCTGACCACAAACCACGGTCGGCAGCGAAGATGCCAAGACTATTGGCAACCGTTCTTGCCTCCTGGTAAGAGAGCCCGGCAAGCGCGGCCACGCTTGCTATCCCGCAGCCCGATATTTCTTCCTGAACGACAGGCTTCATAATTCCATCGCATTGAAATAAAAACAATTTATCATAGAGTAACTTTCAGTTTTCGACCGCCTGTTATCGAAAATCCTTCACGCTCATAGAATGCCAAGGTTCTGTCGAACTGGGGAAGCGGTGGGGTTGTCACCTCCAAACGAGTCCAGCCGCGCGATGCGCCGAAGGATTTTGCCTGAAATACCAGATCAAGGCCCAATCTGTTGGCGCGGTAAGCAGGGCGAACATAAAGTTCCGGTATGGTGCCGAAGGCACCTTCGGCATACATATAGTGGTCCCAAGTTTTTGGACAGCCAATTAAGTTATGATCAGGCCCATTGAATGGAGCAGAAGAGATGGGTGAAAGGAAGAAGCGCCAGGTATTTTCGTCGGAATTCAAGGCCAAGGTTGGCCTGGAAGCGATACGCGGATTGAAGACGGTCAACGAGTTGGGACAGGAGTATGGAGTGCATCCGGTGCAGATTTCGCAGTGGAAGAAAGCCAGCAATCCGAGAAGTTGTTTGAAGGGAAACGGGGGCCGAAGCCGGTGTCGGAACACCAGGAACCGGAGCGATTGTATGGTGAGATCGGGCGCTTGAAGATGGAATTGGATTGGCTTAAAAAAAAGTCCGGGATATCCCTGCCATGACAAGGCGTGATTGGGTTGAGCCGATGGTCGGGATCGCCGTTAGTCACCAGTGCCAACTGGTTGGGGTAGCACGCTCCACGATTTACGCGAGTCATCGCACCCCGGTTGTTTCGGAAGATGATCTGCTGATTTGTCGTCTGATTGATGCTGAGTATACGGAACATCCGTTTTACG
>NZ_DAHVHV010000079.1:0-5806 GCF_027317285.1 Ferrovum sp.
GGTCGAAGGCACTCCCCTGCTAAGGGAGCATGCGGTCAAAAACTGCATCGAGGGTTCGAATCCCTCTCTCTCCGCCAAGGTTATGATGTAACAATATGATTTTATTGCATTAAATCGTTTTTATTTTTAACCGTCCCACAAATTGTCCCACAAAAAAGATTTCACTAGCCCCCTTTGAACCGGCTTTCTGGCTTGATGGACGCCATCGATCAAGGCGGTTTTGTGTGACAGTCACGGCAATTCCTCACACGATGGAAGGACGGGAAAACTCATTCCACGCTTGGCCCACTTTTTAAGGTGCCGAGTGGGAGAGGAAAAACTGCCGCCACGCTGACGGGAGTTTTGGAGGGGGGGACGCTTCAGAAGTGTTTGGTCAGCGCAATGATAGCCGCCAGGTCAAGAGTGGATTTGCACCCGAGCCGTTCCAAAGCGTCCTGAGCCTCGGTCAAGGCTTTCCGGGCATCGGCCACTTCCTGCCGGGCCTTCTCCAAAGCCCTCTGACGGTTCCGTGAAGCCTCCTGCTTACCTTCATCCGTCTTTGGTCCTGTGGATTGCTCCCAAGGTCTCCAGGAGTGGATCAAGGCAGATTGCCGGGCCTTCCGTTCAGGTGTCCATGCGGTCATGGTTGGTTCCTCCTGCAAAAGTTCGTTGATTTTGAAAATGCGCACTTACGCGGTCACGATGCCGCGCAACCCCGCGCCGTTATTGGAAATTGGTGCTCACCATGCGCAGAAACTCGGTCATAAAGTTCGTTGATCCAGAAAAGTAGCGGAAACTCCGGCCGTATTCACGCGCCAGCCCCCGCCGTTGCTGGTTTCCGGGGTGGCGGAAACTCGGGTCACTCCCTGACCATGACAATGTCCTCAAGCCTCTCCGCATCCAGCGCCTGCCAGTTCGTAATGACCCACGAGCGCGTCTGTGGTGGTGTCTGGCAAACCTCGATCACGCGCCCGGACTGGAGAGTGATTTTCCAGTGGTTGCCGATGGGGTCCTGTGCTGGTTCAGGTGCAGGTGTGGGTTCGCGCTCCTTGGGGTTTGCTATTGCTATTGTTGCTATTTTTGCTACGATTCCCACTGTTTCCCCTTCATGTGTAGCAGGAATAGCAACTGTAGCAGTAGCAACTGCCTCATAGCCCCGCTTCCGAATCAGTGCGGATAAGGTCATGGTGCTACCCCCAACAGTGCTGGGTTAATGTGGAGCGTCACCTTCTTCCCATCTTTTTTCACCCGCAGGCGGTCGAGTTCACCAAGTTCACGGATCGCCGCGTCAAGGCGTGCCCCATCCCTCAATGGCCCGTGCTGTCGCACGTGATTCTTTCTGACGAAATATGTGCGGCCTTGTCTGCAATGGTCGAGTAGCCAACCATCCAACCGCCCGGCATCAGCCAGTTCTACGGGCAGAGCAAGTTCACCAAAAAATCTACGGGCTTCGGATAGGTGCCATGCCGCGATTCGAGATGCCCCATCGAAAGCCTGACTTCCTATTGCGCCGCCCGAACCCTGGAACATCTGGAACAGCGCCGCCAGCCGTACCGCGTTGTCTGCCGTTTTGGCCGCAACGTCCCGCACGTCATAAAGTTCACCGCCGTTCACCAGTTCGGCTTCAATGGCATCGTGAAAATCAATCCATGCCGCCTTTGCGGACGGGGTCAGCCCCATCGTGACAGGAGCCAGCGAACCATCCTCGTTAACAAGAGGCTGCTGTTCCAGGATCGCGGCCATGCGTTTATGAAATGCCTCAAGGTGCGGCCAATTCGCCGGCGGTTCAGCGAAGGGTCGTTTTCCTTGGGTTGACACTGGCCACGAGACAAGGAATCGGGCCAGGAACCCCGTACCCCGAGCCAGGGTGCCGTTCTTGTTGAAATAATCCCGAAGGGTCGCTTCCTGCACCATCAACCCCAACGTTAACCGCGCACCGCGTACCGTGAAAGATTCAGAGGTGCGCCGCCCAACAGAGTGCGTTCCACCATCCCACATCACATTCATAAAGGACAGATTCCTCATCACACTATCCTTGCCCATGCCGTGGGAGCCGAATATCACGCCCGCCTCGCTGGATAGCACGCCACCCGATGGCCAGTCTTTCGCCAGACTCCAAGCAAGATTTTCTGGCGTTTCGTCCCCGAGGATCAATCTCGGAATTCGCGGTGGTTCCGGCTTCTCGTGTTCCAGAGTTCGCAAGAGGCTCTCCAAGCCAGAAGTTGGTTTGGAGTCTTTGGCCAGTTGACGGATTTTTTCTTTAATCCCCCCGCGCTTGGCTTCCCATGCCTCGATTGCCGCTGAATAATTTTTCAGTATGGGTTTTGCGGCTTCCGCCTGGGTTGCCTCATAATCCCGGATCGACCTGGCAAAGAATCCGTCACAAGTTGATTTTCTTTCTCCACTGTCTGCAATGGCGAGCATGAACAATCCCACAGGGCCACTTAGTTTTTCCGCTCGCTTGGCGTCCACGTGCGCCTGACAGGCCAGCGACACCGCCGCTAAGGCAGAGGCAGCAACGAGGGCCACGGGAGCCTGGACGAACCCCACAACTTCTTCCACCGCCGCCTGGATGATGTCGGGCAGGGCATCAATCGGATATGGTTCGGGATCAATCTTGGCCGCCAGTAATTGCGGTGGCACCGATTCTGAAAACTCTTGCGCCAGGGTTCGGCCTGCTTCGTTTTCTACCTCGGTCACGCTGTCCAGAAAGGCGGTCCCACGCTCCACCAAGTCATCCATGATGATGCCCCCCTCTGGCGACTTGCAGGGCGTTTGCAACCCGGCCAGAAGCCAGCGCCACCCGGTCACGCATTTGAGTGTCCAGCGGTTCGCCAGCCACGAACTGAGCCAGAATCAGCCCGGCCACCGTAAGTTCAAACGAAACCGCTTCGAGTACCGAAAACGCATCAAACGGTCGCCGTTCGGGTTTGTGGTTCACATCGCGAGGCGGGAAAAGGTCGCCCAACTCCAAACCCAGAGCGCCAACGACTTCCTGAACCGAACACCCTCCGAAACAGTGAATCAGGACGCGGCCACCATCCGCTTCCCGAACGGCCAGGGATGGGCTTCGGTCATCGTGAGCAGGGCAGCACGCAATCCACCTTCCAGCCCCTGTTCTGCGTACTTTTTGCAGACGTTCGAGGATTTTGGCAGCAGGATCGTGGTAAGATGCGGATGCGTTTCGAGAAGTACCCGCGCCCACCTCCCCGTGGGCGTTTTCATTTCGGGCGTTCATTTTCCTTCCCCTGCCAGGATTGCCCGGACGGTCCCTACCGACAAACCTCGACGACCCAAAACCACTATAGGCGCTGGCAAGGTCCCGTTTTTAAATCTCCGGTGGATAGTGCAGTGTGATTTTCCCAAGACTTGAGCGATTGCCGGGATTCCGAGAAAGGCGTCAGTCGGTAATGACTGAAAATTTTCAACCGAAGGGGATACGCGTTGTGCCATGATTTTCTCCTTTTTCGTCTCAAAGTGAGGCGATATGAGAAAATATACGCTTTGCAATCAAACGCTTAAATAGGGGGTATATGGGTTATTTGTATGGGTCGGATCAACCCATATGCGAGGCCAATGAATGCAGGTATGTGGGTTGGTCAGCGATTGAAAATAACCCACATAAACGAACCTGGTCAGGTGTTGTATCTGATCTTCCTGGCGCTCGTGAGCGTTTTCCAGCCAGTGTTAAACTGGTCCGCAGTCAAGGTAGTTTTGTCGCGCACCTTCTGTTTGTCGCCGCCAATCCGTCCTGAATTCCCCTCCAGCGCCAGTGGGTCAAGCCCCAAGGATATGATGGCCTCCAGGATCGTATCTCCGTGACGGTCTGCCGCGCTCTTTTGGGGTTCGGCTTGCGATTCCTGTACGCTTTTTTCCAAGGCTTTTACATCTCGGTCAAATCCTATTACGTATTCTCGGAAGGCCCCAAAGCGCGGCCAGTCCCACTGCCCATCGCTCGTACATCGGCCTGCTTCCTGCATCGGTTCTTTGTCCGGGTCCAGTCCAAACTGTTTACACTTTCCAACGTGTTCCACAACCGTTTTGATTTCATGGTCAATCGCACGTTGCGCCCACCCGGCAGCATGTTTCAGCATCGCCATTGCGTCTTTGGCGCATGAATCACATTTAAGCGGTTGGCTCGTACCCTCGTCTATTTCGTACCACTGGAATGCGGTTTCATTGTTGTGAATTTCTCTATGTAGGATGCTGGCGGCCTTGGATGCTTTCGCCACATCGGAAAGGCTTTGGTCCTGATTTTTGGCAATCTCCGCCACCGCATCGGCTATCGAGACGAAGTCAATCATGCTTGCTTCCCCCGGATCGGTACAACCTTTCCCGCTGGTGCTGGTGGCTGGCAATACCTCGCCCACTCCTGCATCAGGTGCCGCCGTTTCTCGAACAGGTCCGAACGGTTATAAGCACGCTCAACCGCACTACCAACGGTGTGCGCCAACGCCTGTTCTGCCACCTCTCTTGGGTATGCGGTCTGCTCGGAACACCAGTCCCTGAACGTGCTTCTGAAACCATGCGGAACGATCCACAAGCCACTTTTCTCATCAGTCCAAGGTGCCAGCCCATCCGCTTCCCTGCGCTGGTTGATGCGCCGGGTAACTGCGCTTATGGTCATGTCGCTGATCGTTCCTCCACGCAAGGCGGGAAACACCAGGTCATTATCCCGTGGGAGTTTTTCCAATATGGCCAGAGCCGCATCACTCAAGGGAACCCGGTGTTCTCGCCCGGCTTTCATCCTCTCGGCAGGGATCACCCAAACCGCGTTACGCGGGTCGAATTCATCCCACTTGGCACCCCTCACTTCACCCGAACGAGACGCGCACAGAATGGCGAATTCCAGCGCCACCGCACCCATGCCCTCGATCCCGTGCAGGTCATCCAGAAAGGCGTGAATCTGGCGATAGGGCAACGCTGGTTGCTTGGTCACCCTCGCCACCCTGCCTGGCTTCGGTAAGCATTGGTCGAGGTTGCCCTTCCAGTCTGCCGGGTTCGGTCCGGTCCGGTAGCCTTTGACGGTCGCCATAGACAAAACCGCCTCGATGCGTCCTCGTAACTTTGTGGCCGTAACGCTGGTGGTGATCCATATCGGTTCGAGAACCTTGACCACGTGCGCGAGTTCCACGTCCTGAACCAACATGTCTCCAATGGTAGGGTAGACGTGCATCTCAAAACTGGATCGCCAGACCTTGGTGTGACGCGCTGTTTTCTCGCCAGCCTTTGCCTCAAGGAACTGCTCCGCCACCTGACGAAAGGTAACTTGCTTGGCTTGGGAAGCCTTTACGGCGCTCTGTGCCGCTTTCTTCTGTGCCACCGGGTCGATACCAGCCTTCACCTGATCGCGCAATTCCTGAGCCTTCCTCCGGGCATCGGCAAGCCCTGTTTCTGGAAATGGTCCTAACCCGAGGTCACGCCGCTTGTCCCCTATCTTGATCCTCAGAACCCACGCTCTGGACCCGCCCGTGATCCGAAGGTGCAAACCTCGACACCCTCCCACTGAATGGAATCCTTCCTCGGTCAACCTGCCCACTTCCAACGGTGTAAGCATCTTGGCTATTTTCGGCATGATCCACCCCCCCTGTTTTTTAGCCCACCTTACCGCCCAACATAAATTATGCGCTTAGATGATACAGTATGCAACTGTATAAAACGCCAGTCATTGGCTGTAAGGCACTATCTACAGGGGGTTTGAGCGTATCAGAGTGAATCAGACAGAATCACGAAAAGGGTAAAATGGTGGACGCCGCCTCCACCATTACCTTAAATCCCAACCCGTATCGGTTGGGATTTTTTTGCCCGCAACGCCACTGTTGGCGGG
>NZ_DAHVHV010000007.1:0-58777 GCF_027317285.1 Ferrovum sp.
CGGGGATTTTGGCGCATCCTCAGGCCCCCCCGCCGGCACGACGCTCCTTGGTGCCTCATCTGCTGGCTTTGGATGGGGTTTTCCGGGCTTTTCTGATTGCCCGTCAGAAGCGCGGCGCCATTGACTTTTCCAGCGCAGAAACACGCATGATCTTCGATGATTTCGGCAAAATCGAGAGCATCGAACCGGTGGAGCGCAATGATGCCCATCGCTTGATCGAAGAGTGCATGCTGGCGGCCAATGTGTGTGCGGCAGACTTTCTGGACCGGCATCACCATGCCACCCTTCTGCGTATCCATGCGGCTCCCGCCCCCGAGCGGGTCCAGGCAGTACGGGACTTTCTGGGGGAATTTGGTCTGCATTTGCCCGGCGGAGAGAAGCCCAGCGCAGCAGACTACGCGCAACTGATCCAGCGCATCGCGGGTCGTCCAGACCAACGCCTGCTCGAAACTGTCCTGCTGCGTTCTTTGCAACAGGCGCAATACAGTCCGGAGAAAATCGGCCATTTTGGATTGGCCTACGATGCTTACACGCACTTTACCTCGCCGATCCGGCGCTACCCTGATCTGCTGGTGCATCGTGCCATTCGGGCGGTACTGGGCGGGCATACGTATACGCCACGCACGGCCTGGAAAGACATCGGGATTCACTGCTCCTATACGGAACGACGGGCCGATGAAGCGACGCGCGAGGTGGAGGGCTGGCTCAAGTGCTTCTTCATGAAGGATCGGGTTGGAGAGTTGTTCAATGGCTCCATCAGTTCGGTCACGCACTTCGGGTTGTTCGTGGCGCTGGATGAAGTCTATGTGGAAGGATTGGTACACATCTCGGAACTGGGTTCGGACTATTTTCATCATGATGCGGCCCGCCACCAGTTGCTGGGTGAACGCACGGGTCAGCGTTATCGCCTGGGAGACCGTCTGCGGGTGCGCCTGGTACGCGTCGACATGGAAACCCTCAAGATCGATTTCGTGCCGGCAGAGGAAGAAATTCCTGCGGGCAAGCCGGCCCGTGCAAAGCGCAAACGTTGAGCGGGACCGGTATGGGTCGTCCGACACTCTGCCCTTGGGTATAGAGGGTAAGGGCGGCAGACTATCATCGACCTTTGGTCGGTTCGAGAGAGTGTGATGTCAAAATTTCAGTTGTTGTACGGTTTTCATGCGTTGACCAGTCGTTTGCGCCACCATCCTGCTTCCATCCATACCTTGTATGTGGATGGCGAGCGTCAGGATGCGCGTTTGCGCGAGTTTCTTGCCCAGGTCACGGCAGCGGGTCATCATCCCCGCATGGTGGCAGGCGAACGGCTTGACCGCATGGCAGGGACTCGTCGTCATCAGGGGGTGGTGGCCGAGGTGAGCCCCATCCATGCGGCTCTCGATCTCGATACCGTGGTGGACGAGGCTGGGGCGGACCTTCTGATTCTGGCACTGGATGGGATACAGGATCCGCATAATCTGGGTGCCTGTCTGCGTGTGGCCGATGCCATGGGGGTGCATGCGGTCGTGGCGCCGCGCGACCGCTCCGTTGCCCTGACGGCCACGGTGGCCAAGGTGGCTTCCGGGGCTGCGGATACCGTGCCCTACCTGACCGTAACCAATCTGGTTCGTACCTTGCGTGATTTGCAGGACCATGGCGTTTGGGTGGTAGGAACGGATGATCAGGCAGAAACGGATCTGGAGGGGACCGACGTGGGGCAGCCCATGGCGTGGGTACTGGGGGCGGAAGGAAGCGGTTTGCGGCGTCTGACGCGCGAGGCTTGCGATCAGCGTGTGCGCATTCCCATGCTGGGTTCGGTGGAATCCCTCAATGTTTCGGTGGCAGCAGGGATCTGTCTGTATGAAACGCGTCGGCGTCGTCTGCGTAGCGACGCATCGGTTCCGGTTGATGCGCCGGGGAAAATGGGATAGAATCCAGCCTCCCTCAACCCCTTGTCGAAGAACAGTGAGTGTCTTCGATTGAATCGCTCCAGGCGATTTCATCCATAAGGAGATGTTATGCGGCATTATGAAGTTGTCTTTATCGTTCACCCGGATCAGAGTGAACAGGTTTCGGCCATGGTGGAACGTTACCGAGGCCTGATCACGCAGGGCGGTGGGGCCATCCACCGTCTCGAGGACTGGGGGCGGCGTCAATTGGCCTATCCCATCCAGAAAATTCACAAGGCGCACTACGTGTTGATGAACGTGGAGTGCGAACCTGCGGTTCTGGCCGAGCTGGAAAATGCCTTTCGCTTCAACGATGCGGTATTGCGCCATCTGACCATTCTGATGAAGGATGCGGTGACCACTCCCTCACCCATGTTGCGGGAAGAGAAACGGGCTCCCCGTGAAGATCGTGAAGTGGAGAGTGCAGAAGCCGCGACTCCTCGTTGAACCGCAATATCGTCGTAGTGAGCGGCGCGGTGGTGAAGGTCGAACCCCTGCGTTATACGCCCAGCGGTTTGTCGGTGATCGAGATGATTCTGCACCATCGGTCGGCCCAGCAGGAAGTTGGGCACGAGGTGGTCACGGAATTCGAGATCAGAGTCTGGGTAGCCGGGGACATGGCGCACCGTCTCAGTACACTTTGCGTCGGGCAGCGGTTGGTGTGTCGGGGCTTTTTGGCTCCCCCCAGTCGCCACAGCCGACAGTTGGTCCTGAGGGCCGATACTTACCAATTGATTGAAGGACATAGAGATCATGAGAGCGAATAAAAAGGATGCCAAGAAGGATACCCGGGGCGGCAATCGCGGTGGGATGTTCCGCCGCCGCAAGTTCTGCCGCTTCACCGTGGAAAAGATCGAATGGGTGGATTACAAGGATGTGGAAATCCTGAAAGATTTCGTCAATGAGAACGGCAAGATCATTCCTGCCCGTATCACCGGCACCAAATCCCGTTTTCAGCGCCAACTCGGTACCGCCATCAAGCGTGCCCGTTTTCTGGCCCTGATGCCCTACACTGACTTGCATTAAGGAGAGGAAAGATAATGGAAATCATCCTCATGGAGAAAGTGGTCAACCTCGGTCAACTGGGCGATATCGTCAAGGTCAAGGAAGGCTATGCGCGTAATTTTCTGATCCCCACGGGCAAGGCCAAGCGTGCCACGACCCATAACAAGGAAGCCTTCGAGGCACGCCGTGTGGAACTGGAGAGAGTACAGACCGAACTGTTGGCCCAGGCCCAGGCGCGGGCCGAGAAATTGACCGGGCTGCGGGTGCAGATCGCCCAGAAAGCCGGGGTCGATGGACGTCTGTTTGGTTCTGTCACCAATCATGACATTGCCACTGCCTTGCAGGCTCAGGGATTTGACACTCACAAGTCGGAAGTCCGGTTACCCAATGGTCCTCTCAAGATGATCGGGGATCATGCCGTTGTTTTGGCCCTGCACAGCGATGTGACAGCGGACATCACGGTGGTGGTCGTGGCCGAATAGTTCTTCCTTCATGGACAGCGCGCTCGATTCCCTGCGGGTTCCGCCTCATAGCATCGAGGCCGAGCAGGCGGTATTGGGCGGGCTGCTCCTCGATAATCAGGCGTGGGACAAGATCGGCGATTTGATCGCCGATTCCGACTTCTATCGCGAGGATCACCGGCGCATCTACCGCGCCATTCTGTTGCTGCTGGAGCAGAATCGCCCTGCGGATCTTTTGACCCTGTCCGACCAACTGGGCCAACGCCAGGAATTGGAAGGCGTGGGCGGCATGGCCTATCTGGCGGCCATGGCCCAGAATACGCCCAGTGCCGCCAATATTCGGCGTTATGCCGAAATCGTGCGGGAACGCGCCCTGATGCGCAGTCTGGTGCAGGCTGGGACGGAAATCACTGAAAGTGCTTTCACTCCCTCGGGACGCTCCGCCCGTACCTTGCTGGATGATGCAGAAGCCAAAATCTTTCATATTGCCGAACATGGCTCCCGGGGTACCCAGGGGTTTCGCCCCCTGAGCACTTCTCTGGCAGAAACCGTCACGCGTATCGATGAACTTTACCGGGCCGGCAATCATGACCCGGTGACCGGAGTCCCCACGGGATTCGTGGATCTGGACAAGATGACGGCTGGTTTGCAGGCAGGGGATCTGGTTATCATCGCTGGCCGACCATCCATGGGTAAAACCGCCCTGGCACTGAACATGGCGGCACATGTCGCCCTGGGTCCCAAATTGCCGGTGGGGATTTTCAGCATGGAAATGTCGGCGGGGCAGTTGGCCCTTCGTTTGCTGAGCCTGCATGGACGCATCGATCAGCAGAGTTTACGTACGGGGCGTATGCAACCCGAGGATTTCAGTCGTCTGACCCGTGCCCTGGGAGATTTGAGCCAGGCCCCTCTGGAGATCGACGAAAGTGCGGCCTTGAACCCCCTGGATCTGCGCGCGAGGGCACGTCGCCTGCATCGTCAGTACGGGGGCCTGGGGTTGTTGGTCATCGATTACCTGCAATTGATGTCCAGTTCCGGGGCGGGGGAGAACCGGGCCACGGAAATTTCCGAGATATCCCGATCCCTGAAAGCCTTGGCCAAGGAACTCAAAGTTCCGGTGATTGCGCTGTCGCAGTTGAACCGCAGTCTGGAACAGCGCCCCAACAAGCGTCCGGTCATGTCTGACCTGCGTGAATCGGGCGCCATCGAGCAGGATGCCGATGTGATCCTGTTCATCTACCGGGATGAGGTCTACAACGAGAACAGTCCGGACAAGGGATCGGCGGAAGTCATCATCGGCAAGCAACGCAACGGTCCCATCGGGACGGTGCGTCTGACCTTCCTGAACCATTACACCCGCTTCGAAAATTTCGCCCAGACGTACTCGGGCCGCCCATTCTGAGCACCCCCGCATGGCCCGTGCCAAAAGTGTCTTCGTATGTCGGGAATGCGGCGGGGAATCCCCGCGCTGGCAGGGCCAATGTCCCCATTGCCAGACCTGGAACGCACTGGCCGAGTTTCGGACCGGGGAGGGGAAAGGGAGTGCCCAACGTTCTTCACTGACGCCTTCTTCCGTGGTTCAGCCCCTCCATCAGGTCAAGGCCGAATCCTTGCAGCGCTTGTCCTCCGGACTGGCGGAATTTGATCGGGTCCTGGGCGGGGGATTCGTGCCGGGCGGGGTGGTGTTGCTGGGCGGGGACCCGGGGATCGGCAAATCCACCCTTTTGCTGCAATCCCTGGCTCAGGTAGGAAAACAGCACGGAGTCCTGTATGTGACCGGGGAAGAATCGGCGGAGCAGGTGGCTGAGCGGGCGCATCGTCTGCAACTGTCGGGGGCTGCAGTGGACCTGTTGGCCGAAACGCGCTTGCAGGCAGTGGAGGCGGTCATTCGGCAGCGCCAACCGCAACTGGTGGTCATCGACTCCATACAAACCCTGTACAACGATGCGCTGGAAGCTGCGCCAGGCTCAGTCTCCCAGGTGCGTGACTGTGCGGCCCAACTGACCCGCCTGGCCAAGAGCGGTGGTCCGGTCGTGATCCTGGTGGGACATGTCACCAAGGAGGGTACCCTGGCTGGCCCGCGTATCCTCGAGCATATGGTGGACACGGTACTGTATTTCGAGGGAGACGGCAGTTCCAGTTACCGTTTGATTCGCGCGATCAAGAACCGTTTCGGGGCCGTGAATGAATTGGGGGTCTTCGGGATGACCGAGACGGGTTTGCGTGAAGTCAGCAATCCCTCTGCCCTGTTCATGTCCCGTCATGCCCAGCCGGTGCCCGGCTCCTGCGCCACAGTGACCCTGGAGGGCACCCGCCCTCTGGTGGTGGAGATTCAGGCATTGCTGGACGAGAGTCGGCTGGGTATCCCGCGCCGGCTTACGGTGGGTCTGGAGCAAAATCGCCTGGCCCTGCTCCTGGCGGTGCTGCATCGCCACGCCGGGGTCTCCTGCGGGGACCAGGACGTTTTTGTCAATGCCGTGGCCGGGGTACGCATTGGCGAACCCGCTGCGGATCTGGCCATCCTGCTGGCCATCGTCTCCAGTTTGCGCAATCGACCTCTGCCGACCGGTTGGGTGGTGTTTGGTGAAGTCGGGCTGGCAGGGGAGGTGCGTCCTGTCCAGCGGGGTCTGGAACGCTTGCGCGAGGCTGCAAAACTGGGGTTTGCGGTGGCCCTGATGCCCCGCGCCAATGCTCCCCGACAGGCCCCGGACGGGATTCGTCTCATTGTGGTGGAACGGGTCGAAGAAGCGGTTCAGGCTTTCCGGGATGGGTCGTAGCCACTTTCGCACTGGATGATTTCTCCGCTTCGTCCGCGACTGTCCGGTCCCAGCCAGTACCGGTAATGGGGCATGAGGGATGAAATGTTCGGCAGGGATTCCGGTATTTCGCCCGGATGGGTGCGATGGCGCATCGGAGAGGCGACGGGGCCTGGAATCAGGACATTGAAGCGCAGGTTGGGGGAGTCCTGATGCTCCTGGGCAAAGAGTCGTGCCAGAGCAATCAGGCTGGCCTGGCTCAGTCCGAACCCTCCCCAGTAGACATCCGGGGACAAACCGTGTTGTTCGGCGGTAAACAGAACCGCTCCGTCCGGCGCCGCTTCCAGCAGGGGCAGACAGGCGCGCGTGAGCGCGAAGGGTGCGAACAGGTTGGTGGTAAAAGCTTTTTTCCAATGATCCAGTCTTTGCTGGGAAAGTTTGCTTAACCTTACGAATTGACTGGCACTATGCAGGATCCCATCGAGTCTGCCCAAAGCCTGGCTCAGGGTGTCCGCCAGGGCATCGAAACGGGAATCGTCGGCCTTGGTCAGATCGAAGGGAAGGATCACCGGCTGGGGGTGCCCGGCGGCGACGATATCGTCGTATACCCCATCGAGACGGGATTCGTTGCGGCCGAGCAGGACCGTGGTGGCTCCTGCCGCCGCCAGGGCTCGTGCAGCATGGCGTCCCAGTCCGGAACTGGCGCCGGTGACCAGAATGACCCGATCATTCAATTTCATGGTTGAAGCCTCCAATGTTTCCTGCGTCTGCCATTGTAATCCAGGCGAGGGCCTTTGCCGCATTTGACCCGGTGCCGGAAGCAGGAGTAAGGTGGTCTCAGTCATCGGGATGCGGGAAGAGATTTTTGTTACAATCAAATATTATTAAAAACGAATTCAATTTGTATTTCAGAGGCCATGGAAAATCGCACGGCTCGTTTGAGCATTCTCATCGATCCCATCAAGAAGGAAATTTTTGAGGAGATCTGTCGCTTGCATGATCTGACGCCTTCCCAAGTGGTGCGCCAGATGATCCGGGAATTCATCCACGCCCGGGGTTCTTCCGAGCAATTGGCACGCATGCCGCGCAGCCGCTTGTCGCAGGATTGAACCCATGACCTTGCTGCCCCTCGATCTCGTAGGACTGATCCTGACCGGGTGGGGCGGGCTGGGCTTGCTGGGGCTGGTACTGCCCGCCCGGTTGGGGCGGTCCCTGTTGTTTCCCCTGATCACGGGGTTATCCGTCCTCATGGCCGGGGCAGGGCTTTGGGCTCTGCAGGGGGGGGCACAGACTCTGGTTCTGCCCATCGGCTTGCCGGGTATGCCGTTTCATTTGCGTCTCGACGTTCTGTCGGCGTTTTTTCTGACTCTGCTGGGTCTGGCGGGAAGTGGGATCAGTGCTTATGCGACGGGGTATTTCCGGCGCATGGCAGAAACTCAAGCGGGCGATTTTCAGCGCCTGACCCTGCTTTATGCGTTTTTTCTCGCCAGCATGGGGATGGTGCTGGTGGCGGATGATGCCTACTTCTTCATGGTGGCCTGGGAAGGCATGGCGCTTTCCTCCTACTTTCTGGTGACCACCGATCATGAGATTCCGGCGATTCGTGAGGCGGGTTTTCTGTATCTCCTGATGGCACACCTGGGTGCCATCGCCCTGCTGCTGTGTTTTGGCTTGTTACAAAGCGGCGCAGGCGGCGATTATGCATTTGCCACGCTCCGGCATCATTCCTTGAGCAGTTTCTGGTCGAGCGTGACGTTCTTTCTGGCATTGATCGGGTTTGGCGCCAAGGCAGGTCTGCTGCCACTCCACTCCTGGTTGCCCGAAGCCCACCCGGCAGCACCTTCTCCGGTATCGGCGCTGATGAGCGGGATCATGCTTAAAATGGCCCTGTATGGCCTGTTGCGGGTACTTTTCGATCTGCTTGGACAGCCCTTGTGGTGGTGGGGCGCGCTCCTGGTGGGATTGGGTTCCCTGACGGCACTCTTCGGCGTGCTCTTCGCCGCCGTTCAATCTGATATCAAGCGGTTGCTGGCCTGGTCTTCCGTAGAAAACATGGGGTTGATTCTGAGTGGGCTGGGTCTGACCTTGCTGTTCCATGGAGCCGGGCAAGAAACGGTTGCTGCCCTGGCCCTGGCGGCAGTGTTGTATCACGCCCTCAACCACGCTTTTTTCAAGGGCCTGTTGTTTCTGGGCGCAGGATCGGTGCTGCACGCCACGGCAGAGCGGAACATGGCCAAATTGGGGGGGCTGATCCGGGTCATGCCCTGGGCGGCGGGACTGAGTTTGGTGGGCATCCTGTCCTTGGCCGGGTTGCCGCCTTTCAACGGGTTTGTCTCGGAATGGCTGTTGTTGCAGGCCTATCTGCTGCGCCCCGACCTGCCGCAGCCCTGGCTCAATATGGTCCTGCCTTTGGGTGCCGCCGTGCTGGCATTGGTCGGGGCTCTGGCAGGATTTGCCATGGTCAAGTTTTACGGCATCATTTTTTTGGGGCAGGCGCGGGGCCTGGTGCCTGGCGAGGTACACGACATCGGTTTCTGGGAGCGTTTCGGGATGGGGTGGATGGCCCTGGGTTGTGTGTTGTTGGGCCTGTTTCCCAGTTCGGTCATCCTGCAACTGGATACGGTGACCCATGCGCTGGTGGGGCAGGGATTGGGGGCCAGTGCTGCCCGACACGGCTGGTTATGGGTCACCCCGGTCGCGGCCAGCCGGGCGAGTTACAGCCCGCTGATCCTGTTTGCCGTTATCCTGGTGAGTGTGGGTTTGACTTTTCTGGGGGTGCGACGATTTTTTCATGGCCGTTGGCGGCGGGCTCCGGCCTGGGACTGCGGCTACCCCTTCCAGACTGCGCGCATGCAGGACAGTGCTGATGGGTTTGGTCAGCCGATCAAGCAGATTTTTGAATCATTCTTCGGCTTGTCACGGGAGATTCCCAGTCCCTTCGATCCTCATCCGCATTACCACAGCGAGGTGCGCGACCCCCTTTGGGCCCTCTGCTACCTGCCGCTGGTGCGGGGCGTGGCCCGCCTGGTGAAGGTGGTGGGGGGGTTGCAGCAAGGGCGCATCTCCACCTATCTGCTGTTCAGTTTTACCACCCTGCTGGCCTTGCTGGCGCTTGTCACGGGGACCCGGCCATGACGCCGGTAAACTGGTTGCTCCAGGGCGGGCAAGAGATTCTGGGCATCCTGCTGGCACCGCTGTTGATGGGCTGGGTGGGAATCTGGCGGGCCTGGTTGCAAAACAGGCGGGCCCCCTCCCTGATGCAGCCCTATCGGCAGTTATTCAAACTGTTTCACAAGGAGGTGGTCTTGGCGGAAACAGCCTCTCCCCTGTTGCGGGTGACCCCGTATCTCCTGTTCGGGTGCATGGGATTGACCGCCAGTCTGATTCCCATGGTCATCACCGATCTTCCCCTGGCCGGTGCAGTGGACGTGATTGCTCTGGTGGGATTGTTGTCCCTGGCCCGGGTGTTTTTGGCACTGGCGGCCATGGATGTGGGGACGGCTTTCGGCTCGCTGGGGGCACGCCGTGAAATGCTGGTGTCCTTTCTGGCGGAGCCCGCACTCCTCATGGTGTTTTTTACCATCGCGTCCCTCAATGCCAGTACTTCCCTGCGTTTCATGGTGACCGGATTCGCGGCGCGTGGATTTTATCTCTATCCCAGTCTGGCTTTTGCCGGGGTTGCTTTCCTGATGGTGCTGCTGGCGGAGAATGGACGGATCCCGGTAGACAATCCGGAGACCCATCTGGAACTGACGATGATCCACGAAGCCATGATCCTGGAATATTCGGGACGTCATCTGGCCCTCATCGAATGGGCCAGTGCCCTGAAATTGCTGATCTATTTTAGTCTTGGCTTTGCGCTTTTCCTGCCCTTTGGCCTGACCGACAGTCAGCAGGGATGGGGGATCCTGGGGGCCTTGATCCTGTTTCTGCTGAAATTGACGGTGATGGGCGCAGGCCTGGCCGTGCTGGAAACCGTTTCGGCCAAACAACGTTTGTTTCGCGTCCCGGAATATCTGGGGACGGCTTTTCTGCTGGCGGTCTTGGCCATTCTGTTGCATTACCTGCTGGGTTCGTGAGCATGAGTCACTGGAACCCGGCCCCCTTTGCACAGCAACTGCTCGATCTGTTTGCCTCGTTGCTGCTTCTGATCGCCTTTGCCATGCTTTCCCAGCGCCGCATCCTGACCCTGATTCACCTCTTCGCCTGGCAAGGACTGATCCTGACCTTGTCCATTGTGGACAGTGCCTGGCTGACGCATCAGCCCCATTTGTACTATTCGGCGGGCTTGACCCTGCTCACCAAGGTCCTGATCCTTCCCCTGCTGTTGCATCGCCTGATTCGCCGTCTGGACGTGGTATGGGACGTGGAAACCCTGATCAACATTCCCACCACGATGCTGGTCGGGATTGGCCTGGTGATTTTCTCATTCAACCTGGCTTTGCCCATCTCGCATTTTTCCAGCACCATCTTGCGCAATACCCTGGGCATTGCCCTGGCCAGCGTGTTGCTGTCTTTCATGATGATGATCACGCGCCGTAAAGCCGTGCCCCAGGTCATTGGTTTTCTGGCTCTGGAAAATGGCCTGTTCCTGGCGGCTACCTCGGCCACTTATGGCATGCCCATGGTGGTGGAACTGGGAGTGGCCCTCGACGTGCTGGTGGGCATGTTCATTTTTGGGATCTTCTTTTTTCAGATCCGCGAAACCTTCGACAGTCTGGATATCCGCCACATGGAAAAACTCAAGGAAGAATGACATGGAGATTTGGGTACTGTTGAGTTTTCCATTGCTGGGCGGGCTTTGGCTGGGCGTCACGGGGCAACGGGCGCGGGCACCGCAGGCCAATCTTCTTTTCAGCCTCGCCACCCTGGGGGCTGCAGCGTTTCTGGCGATGCGGGTGCTGCGGGAGGGGCGGGTGAGCGCCTGGGATGAACAGTTCGTGGTGGATCCCTTCAACGTCTTTCTGGTGGGGTTGACGGCTTTCGTGGGCACGACCACGGCGTGGTTCTCCCGTCCCTACGTGCGAAATGAAGTGCAGCACGGGCGGCTTTCGGAAAACCGGTTGCGTCTTTATCACGGCATGTACCAGGCCTTCCTGTTCACGTTGCTGGTGGCTTTGACCACCAATAACCTGGGGCTGCTGTGGGTGGCCATGGAGGCGGCAACTCTGACCACGGTATTGCTGGTGTCCCTGTATCGAACTCCGGCCAGTCTGGAAGCGGCCTGGAAATATTTCATTCTGTGCGGAGTCGGCATCGCCCAGGCCCTCTTCGGTACCCTGTTGCTCTATTTTGCTGCGGAAAAAGTTCTGGGAGAAGGGGGGAATGCCCTGCTCTGGACCCATCTGGCCCAGGTCAAGGGGCAGCTGGAGCCCACCATCGTTTCTTTGGCCTTCGTGTTTCTGCTGGTGGGGTATGGCACCAAAGTAGGACTTGCCCCGCTCCATAACTGGCTGCCCGATGCTCATGCTGAAGGTCCGACGCCCATTTCCGCAGTGCTGTCCGGCTTGTTGCTCAATGTGGCCCTGTATGCAATATTACGTACCAAGGTACTGGTGGATGGTGCCTTGCACCAGCCTTTTGCCGGGCATCTGATGATGGGGTTTGGGGTTTTCAGCGTGGTTGTGGCAACGCTTTTTCTGATGCGTCAGAAGGATATCAAGCGTCTTTTTGCCTATTCCTCCATCGAGCACATGGGGTTGATGACGTTTGCCTTCGGGATGGGGGGAGCGGTGGCCAATTTTGCCGGACTACTGCACATGACGATGCATTCCCTCACCAAATCAGCCATTTTTTTTGCCGTGGGACACGCCAGCCAGAAGAGCGGGACCCAACTCATGGCGCAGATTCGCGGCTTGATCCGCACCAGTCCTACCATCGGTTGGGGGCTATTGCTGGGCGCACTGGCCATCCTCGGCATGCCTCCTTTTGGCATCTTTGCCAGCGAGTTCCTCATCCTGACCACGGCCATGCATGAACAGCCCTGGGCCACCCCCATTTTGCTGGGTGCTCTGGGCGTGGCTTTTGCGGCGATTCTGGGCAAAGTCCAGCCCATGGTCTTCGGCCCGGCCACCGGACAGCGCCTGCCCCACCCTCCGGCCATCCTGCCGGTGTTTCTGCACCTGACTCTGGTCTTGATCCTCGGCCTCTATCTGCCGCCGGCCCTGGCGATCTGGTACCGTCAGGCTGCCGCGTTGCTGGGTTAGGACCGTGACGACCTCGATGCCCATCGTGCGGACCTTGCCGGGCACTGTGCCGGCCTGGCAGGAGACAGTATCCCGGGAGGATCTGCGGAATCTCTGTCTGGGGCAAAAGGAACGCGGGGCGCGCCTGGTTTCTCTATGGGGCAGCGACGAAGGGGAAGAAACCTTTGACCTGCATCTGGCCCTGGCGGTGCAGGAGGGACTCTGCTGGGTGCGTGTGCCCCTTCCGGCCCGGGATCCCACCTACCCGGCCCTGGATGACGTGTTCGCCAATGCCAATCGTCTGCAACGCGCCACCCATGATCTGCTGGGCCTGCTTGCCCAGGGGGCCGCGGATGGGCGCCCGTGGCTGCGCCACAACGCCTGGCCCCCCGACCGTTTCCCGTTGCGGAAAGGAGAAGGCGGACAGGCTTACCCCCCACGGGTCCGGGAACCCTATCCGTTTGTCACGGTGAGCGGGCAAGGGGTGCATGAAATCCCTGTGGGGCCCGTGCATGCCGGCGTCATCGAACCGGGACATTTTCGCTTTTCCGTGGTGGGAGAACGGGTACTGCGCCTCGACACCCAATTGGGGTATACCCACAAGGGGATCGAGAAACGGGCCGAATCCCTTGCGCCAGCAGAGTTGATTCATCTGGCCGGAAGGGTATCCGGCGACAGTACGGTGGCCGGTGCCTGGGCGACGGCTCAGGCACTGGAATCCATTCTGGGGCGGCAGGTTCCGGAACGGGCCGAGTGGCTGCGTGCCCTTTGGCTGGAACGGGAGCGTCTGGTCAACCATCTGGGAGATTTGGGGTACCTGTGCAACGACGTGGGATTGAGTGCCGGGTTTTCCCTGTTCTGGGCGCTCAAGGAAAATGCCTTGCGCACCCACGAAAGTCTGGTGGGACATCGTTATCTGCGCGACCAGATCCAACTGGGGGGTGTGGCCCGGGCGTTGACTGCCAGCGACTGCCAATCCCTGCGGGAGGAATGCGTGACTTTGGAGAGGGAAGTGTACCGGTTGCGGGACCTGTTACAGGAGCACGCGGGGGTGCAGGACCGTTATTTGGGCACGGGACGGGTGTCCCCGGAGTTGGCTGCCCGTCTTGGTCTGGTGGGGTTGGCGGGACGAGCCTCGGCCCAGGCCTGGGATCTGCGTGTATCCTGTCCCACGCCACCTTATGCGCAGGCTGAAGTGCGCATGGCGACGCGCACCCAGGGGGATGTGGCGGCAAGGGTGGCTGTGCGCTTCGATGAAGTCTTTGAATCCTTGCGCCTGATCCGTCATTTTGTCGAACATTTGCCGTCCGGACCGAGCCATTGGGACGACACGCCCCCGCTGTGTGCGGGGATTGGGGTGGGTTGGGTGGAGGGGTGGCGCGGCGAGGTATTCGTCGCCCTGGAAATGGGGGCTCGAGGGCAGGTGCGGCGCTGGCATCCGGAAGACGTGTCGATGAGCAACTGGCCCGTTCTGGAACATGCGGTGCAGGGCAATATCGTGCCGGACTTTCCCTTGATCAACAAATCCTTCAACTTGAGTTACAGCGGACAGGATGGATGATGGCCAATATTTTGAGCGAGATTTTACGCCATGGGCTGCGCAGTGAATCTTTTTCCTGGCCGCAGGCTGATCTGGATACCTGGCAACAGGCCTTGTGGCAGCGCTTCGGGCGGGCCCTGGTGATTCGGCATGTGGACGCGGGGTCGTGCAACGGCTGCGAACTGGAAATCCATGCGCTCAATGCTCCCCAGTACAACCTGACCGGGTTGGGTCTGCGTTTTTCTGCCAGTCCGCGCCACGCCGATCTGTTGTTGGTGACGGGCCCCGTTTCCCGTCACATGGAGGAGGCTCTGCGCCGTACCTACGCGGCATTGCCGGAACCTCGCTGGGTGGTGGCGGTCGGGGACTGCGGGCACGATGGGGGGTGTTTTGGGGAATCCTATGCCTGTCTGGGTGGGGTTCGTCGGGTCATTCCGGTGGACGTGGTGGTGGTGGGGTGCCCCCCGACTCCGCTGCAACTGCTGGAAGGGATCTGGCGGGCAGTGACGAGCGCCAGAGACTCGACCCCACGCCGGCCAGAATGACCACTCCGATGCCGAGCCAGGTTGTCAGGGAGGGACGTTCGGTAAAAAATACCATTCCCAGCAGGGTGGAAAAGACGATGGTGCCATAGGCCAGGTTGGCAACCACCAAGGTCACACCGGTGCGGTAGGCGCGCGTCATGGTGAGTTGCCCGAGCGTGGCAAACAATCCCAGTCCGGCCAGGATGGACAGGGAATGCAGGGACCAGGCATGGGTGGGTTGAAAAGGCAGGGTCAGGCCGGTCACCACGGTGGAAAGGGTGGTGAAATAAAACACGACCCGCCAGTCCGGTTCGCCCAGACGGGCCATGCTGCGAATCTGGGCGTAGGAAAGTCCGGCGCCCATGCCCGATAGAAGCCCAATCAATGCATAGGCCCACTGTTGTGGAGTCAGATGGGGTTGCAATAGCAGGATCACGCCCCCGAACCCCAGTCCCAGAAGTCCCAGTAACCCCGGGCGGGAGTCATGGGGATGGGTGAAATGCAGGATGGCCGCCAGAAAGAGGGGAGAGGTGTAGTTGAGGGTGACGGCGGTGGCCAGGGGCAAATGGGCCAGGGCCAGGAAGTATAGCCAGAGAGAAATCAGCCCGGATAGACTGCGTCCCAGGTGGCGGAACCAATGTACCGTGGCGTAGGCCCCGAGGGGCTGACGGGCGACGATCAGGAGGAAGAGCATGCCAAACAGTGAACGGTAAAATACCAGTTCCGAGGCACTGAAATCCTGCGCGCCCCACTTGACAAAGACTCCCATCAGAGCAAAGTTCAGACCCGCCACCAGCATCCAGAGGGAGCCCGAAAGGGTGGGGCGGTGCTCGGGAATCGTCGTGGTCACAGGGAGATCGGTCCAGAGGGGGAGGAGGTGGCATTATAAGCCGAGATTTTCTTGTGTACTGTAACCACCCTGACTCCGGCGAGTCTAATTGTGACTTAAGATCGAGGGTTCATGATGTTCGTTTTTCCGAAGGAGACGCAGCCGGGAAGAACCATTTGTTACAATCGCAAAAGTGCCCGTTGATATAATTGACTGGTACAAATTACCACTCATACAGGACCCGTTCATGAGAATTTCTGACTATGACATCGGTCCGGATCACCCTCCTTTCGTTATCGCCGAGGTCGCTCAAAGCCATGAGGGCAGTCTGGGACAGGCCATGGCTTTTATCGAAGTGGCTGCCGAGTGCGGGGTGCAGGCCGTCAAATTTCAAACTCATCTGGCCGCAGAAGAAAGTACGGTGCACGAACCCTGGCGCGTTCCTTTCAGCCTGCAGGACCGCTCTCGTTATGACTACTGGCAGCGTATGGAATTTACGTTTGAACAGTGGAAGATGCTCAAACATCACGCAGAGCGTCATGGCTTGGTGTTTTTGAGCAGTCCTTTTTCCGTTCGTGCCTGTGAATGGCTCGACGCCCTGGGTATGGTGGCCTGGAAAATCGCCTCCGGTGAAGTTCATAACCCGGAATTGCTGGAATGGGTGGGACGCACCGGAAAACCCGTCCTGCTCTCCAGTGGTCTGATGGCTTCCGAAGATTTACTGACCCTGGCACAAGAATTCCAGCGGCACGGTTCACCCGTGGCGCTGATGCACTGTACCAGCCGTTATCCCACCCCCCCGCAGGAGGTGGGCCTCAATCTGCTGGAAACCTTGCTCGAGGCGGAGCCTGCCTTTCCGGTCGGGTTGTCCGATCATTCGGCCTCGCCTGTTCCAGGGATCGTGGCGACTTATCTGGGCGCCTCACTCCTGGAAGTTCATCTGACGTTGCATGAACGCATGTTCGGACCGGATGTTCCGGCCTCCCTTACCCCCCCCGGGCTAAAAGCGCTGGTGGATGGTGCGCTCTTCGCCTGGAGTATGCGTACCTCGCCCGTCCTGAAGTCCGTACAACTCGAACGATTGGGTTTTGATCCTGCCATTTTCGGCAGATCCTGGGTGACTACCCAGGATCTGCCGGCCGGACATTCCCTGACACGTTCTGATCTGGCTTTCAAGAAACCGGGAGGCGGGTTGGGTTACGAAGCGTTGCCTCGCCTTCTCGGCCAGGTACTGGCCCACGCGCTTCCCAAAGATCATCTCATGGAACTCAATGATGTCCGTTGCCCGTAAAATTCTTGTTGCCATCACCGCCCGTCCCAGTTATTCCCGAATCCGAAGCACCCTGCAAGCCTTGAATCGACTGGAACGGGTTGATTTACATTGCCTTTGTTCCGGTTCTGCACTTTCTGACCGACATGGCCGGGTGGCTGACCTGATTCGCGAAGACGGATTTCATGTGGCCGCAGAAGGGGAGACGCTGGTTCCGGGAAATGACCCTGGACGGATGGCGGAAACGACGGCGCAGACCATTTTATTTACGACGCGCCACCTGGAGACCCATCGTCCCGATTGGGTCATCACCATCGCCGATCGCTATGAAACGCTCGGGACGGCAGTGGCTACATCCTATTTGGGGATCCCCCTGATCCATGTACAAGGTGGGGAAATCACCGGAAATATCGATGAGCGGGTACGTCATGCCGTGACCAAGTTATCCGACATTCATCTGGTGGCCAATGCCCAGGCGGCAGCGCGTCTCATGCGCATGGGGGAACACCCGGACAGTATCTATGTGACCGGATGTCCCTCCATCGATCTGGCGCGGGAAGCCTGCCAGATCTCTCTGGATGACCTGGCACTGGCGCTGGTTGGGCAGGAGGGATTGGATCATTTCGACCTCGAGGGCGAATTCATCATGGTATTGCAGCATGCGGATACCACGGAGCATGAGTCCAGTTATCGCCACATGATGATGACCCTGCAGGTGGTCAGCGCCAGTGGTTTGCCTTTCGTGGTCTTCAACCCCAACAGCGATGCAGGATCGGAAGCCACCTCCCGGGCAGTGACCGATTTCCGGCGCGATCATCCTCATGCGCCCATGGGAATGATCACTAATCTGGAAGGGCGCCTGTTCTTGCGTTTATTGCGTCAGGCGCGCTGCTTGATCGGTAATTCCAGCGTGGGGATCCGCGAATGCGCTTTTCTGGGTACGCCGGTGGTGAATCTGGGCGAGCGTCAGAATGGGCGGGAACGTGCCAGCAACGTGCGCGACAGCCCCTGGAAACCCCAGGCTATGGCACAGGCCCTGGCCTACCAGTTGCAACAGAGTTATGCCGGGAGCCAGATCTACGGTTCAGGTCACTCGGGAGAGTTGATGGCTGATATCATTGCCCATCTGCCTCTCCCCCGTAAAAAGCGCTTTCATGACCCTGCCTGATTCGACGGGAATCCGGCGGTTCAGTGGTTCAGATGCCAGATGTTTCGGGCGTATTCCTGGATGCACCGGTCGCTGGAGAAAACCCCCATGTGCGCAACATTGAGGATGGAGCGCCGGGTCCATTCCGTGGGGTTTCGGTAGACATCGTCCACCCGTTCCTGGGCGGCGATGTAGGCTTCGTAATCCGCCAGCAGGAAAAATCGGTCGCGGGTGGTGAGTTCTTCCACGATGGGCGCGAAGCGATGGGGCTGGTCGGGGGAAAAATACCCCTGGCCTATCATGTCCAATACCTGGCGTAACTCATCGTGGGTATGGACCAATTCCTGTGGGTGGTAACCGCTTTTTTGAAGTTGTGCGATCTGCTCGGCAGTCTCTCCGAACACGAAGAAGTTATCCCATCCCACGGCTTGCCCAATTTCGATGTTGGCTCCGTCCAGGGTCCCCAGGGTGAGGGCGCCGTTGAGCGCTAGTTTCATGTTGCCCGTTCCTGAGGCCTCGGTACCGGCAGTGGAGATTTGTTCCGACAGTTCGGCGGCAGGAATGAGACGCAGGGCAATGGTGACATTGTAATTGGGAATGAAGACGACCTTGAGCCGGTCGTTAACCAGGGGGTCGTTGTTGACGACTTCGGCCACGGCGTGGATCAGGGCAATGATGCGCTTGGCTGCGACGTAGCCGGGGGCCGCCTTGCCGCTGAAGATGACGGTACGGGGGACCATGTGATCACCTTGTCCCGAACGCAAGCGGTTGTAGCGGGTGATAACCCCCAGTACATTGAGCAGTTGACGCTTGTATTCGTGAATTCGTTTGACCTGTACGTCAAACAGGGTCTCGGGATCGAGCGTCATGCCGTGGCGGTGGAGCAGATATGTGGTCAGGGCCTCTTTATTAGCCTGTTTCACCGCTCTGAAACGATGCTGGAATGTTTCATCGTCGGCCCGATGGGCCAGTGCCGAGAGTTGGGACAGATCATTTTTCCAGGCTTCGCCCAGAGTCTCTGAAAGCAGGGCCGAAAGACGGAAATTGGCTTCATTGAGCCAGCGTCGTGGCGTGATCCCATTGGTGACATTGAGGATCTTGCCCGGATAGAGGGCATCGAATTCGGCAAAGGTCGTGGTCTTGAGCAACTGGGTATGTAACTGGGCGACCCCGTTGACATGATGGCTTCCGACGATGGACAGATGAGCCATGCGGACACGCCGCCCGCCTGTTTCGTCGATGAGCGAAAGGCGCTGCAGTATGCTGGGGTCGCCGGGATGATGGTGGCGTACTTCTTCAAGCAGGCGGTGGTTGATTTCATAAATCAGTTGCAGATGGCGGGGCAACAGTTTCTCCATCAAGTCGACGCTCCATGTTTCCAGCGCTTCGGGCATGATGGTGTGGTTGGTATAGGAAAACAGGCGGGTTGTGAGGTTCCAGGCCGAATCCCAGTCCCAGTGATACACGTCCAGCAACAGGCGCATCAGTTCCGGGATGCACAGGCTGGGGTGGGTGTCGTTGAGCTGGATGGCTACCTTGTCGGCCAGCCTGCTCAGGTCGGGATGATGATTCAAATGGCGCTGTATGATGTCCTGCAGGGAGGCGCTGACAAAAAAGTATTGTTGTTTGAGGCGCAACACCCGGCCTTCCATGCTGGAATCATCGGGGTACAAGACCATGGAAAGATTTTCGGAGTCGTTCTTGTTGGCGACGGCCTCCATGTAATCACCTTCATTGAAGTAGCGCAGATCGAATTCATGGGTGCCTTTGGCTGACCATAGGCGCAAACTGTTGGTGGTTGGGGTGGCATGTCCGGGGACGGGAAGATCGTAGGCCAGAGCGAGGACGACTTCAGTATCCACCCAGTGATAGCGGGCTACGCCGTCTTCTTCGCGGTAGTGGGTGACTTTTCCGCCAAAGTGAATCTCGTAACTGATTTCGGGACGGCGGAATTCCCAAGGGTTGCCAAAACGCAACCAGTTGTCCGGACGTTCGATTTGCTCGCCATTTTCGATGTCCTGATGGAACATGCCGTATTCATAGCGAATGCCATAACCACAGGCCGGGTAGTCCAGGGTGGCCAGGGAATCCATGAAACAGGCGGCCAGGCGTCCCAATCCCCCGTTGCCCAGGCCCGCATCCTCTTCCACGGCGCGGATCGACTCGAAGTCCACCCCCAGATCGGCCAGACATTCCCGGCAGGTGTCGAGCAATTCAAGATTGTAGAGGCTATTGACCAACATTCGGCCGAGGAGAAACTCGAGGGAGAGGTAATAGACCCGTTTGCCTTCGTGCTGGTGAAGCCGCTCCTGGGTCTGAATCCAGTTTTCCGTCATGCAGTCGCGCACGGCATGGGCAACGGCCATGAACCAATCATGGTGAGAGGCCTTGTCCCGGGTCTTGCCGACAGTAAAGAGCAGATGATTGGAAATGCTGCGCTGGAGCGACACTTTGTCCAGTCCGGGGCGATCGTGGGGAAGGGGCGGGGTTGAAGCACGTTTTGCCATGGAACACCTCTTGTGGATAGGGGGAAGCGGCCCTCATGGTAATCCTAGCATTTCTGCAGAAGTGTTTCATTCTGTGACGGGTTTGACGGAAGTTTCACCCTTCGGCAAGTGCCTTCCCTGGTCCGGGTCACGGGCGGCTCAGGGGCCTCGAAACAGGACGGTGGGGTCGAGCACCAGCATGAGGTTGAGGATCATGATGGCCAGAATCGAGAAGAGAAAATGGCTCCGGGCCCAGGACTTCAGGTGGAGATGATGACGGGTTTTCCAGGTGGTTCCCAGCCAGCCCCCGCCCACCGTCAGCATCACAAGCAGGTAGGCTGGCCCGGTCAGCCCCTGGAAGAAAGGCAGCAGGGTAGCCAGCAGAAAGGCCCCAATGTAGTAGGGCATACGCTGGCGAACCACCTCTTCGCCGTGTGTGAGGGGCAGGAGACGGAGCCCGGCCCGGCGGTAATCCTCGAGGTGCAGGAGTGCGATGGCATGGGCATGGGGGATTTGCCACAGGCAGAAGATCAGAAACAGGAACCAGGCGCCCGGCCCAAGGTGGTGGGTGACGGCCGTATAGCCCATCAGGGGAGGGATGGCTCCGGCGATGCTGCCGACCCAGACACCCAGCCAGGAGTGACGTTTGAAGTACAGGCTGTACAAGCCAACATAGACGAAAAAGCCGGTCAGGGAAACCGCCAGGGTCAGGAGATTGGTATAGCATCCCAGCACCCAGGCGCCGCTGCCCAGCAACAGGGTGCCCCAGGTCAGGGCTTGCGTGGGGGTGATCCGCCCCTGCGTCAGGGGGCGCTGTCGGGTACGTTGCATGAGGGAGTCGATGTCCCGGTCGATGAGGTTATTGAAGACGCAGCCCGCGCTGAGGATCAGGGCGGCGCCCCAGAGGGTGGCATCGAGCAGGGACCAGGTGACCTGTCCTCGAGCGGCCAGGCCAAATCCCCCGATCACGGAAACCAGATTGGCCAGCACGATGCCCGGCTTGATCAGGGACAGGAGGTCCCGCCGGGAAGGGGCGGCCCCGAAGGCGAGGGTGTTCATTCCTAGGGGTCCATCCCCGACATCATGTGCAGGTTGGCATTGTGCATGATCCATAGCGTGCCGCCCACCAGCAGGGTGACGATGAGGAGGGTATAGAGGAGGGGAAGCAGGTGCCAGAGTTGTTCGGAAGAGGTATCCACATGCAGGAAAAAATAAATCTGGAGGATGATCTGGAGAATGGCCAGCAGGGCGAGTGTTCCGAACAGGAGTGAAGACTCCAGGGGGGGGCCATAGAGAACCAGTCCGAAGGAGGCCAGGGTCAGGAACAGGGAGGCGGCAAATCCGCCCAGATAGGCGCGCAGGGAGCCATGGCGGGCGACGGATGTCTTCATGAGCGGACTCCCATGAGGTAAACGAGGGTAAAGACGCCGATCCAGATCAGGTCAAGAAAATGCCAGAACAGGCTGAGTCGGATCAGGCGCGACTGAATGGGAACGGTGATCCCGCGGCGCCCGATTTGCAGGATCAGGTTGATCATCCAGAGCAGACCGATGGTGACGTGCAATCCATGGGTTCCCACCAGCGTGAAAAAGGCAGACAGAAAGCCACTGCGCTGGGGGCCATTTCCTGCGCTCACGAGGCGGATGAATTCATGGATCTCCATTCCGATGAAACCCAGGCCTAGTAAGGCGGTCAATCCCAACCAGCAGAGCAGACGAGTGCGGTCCTGGCGTTGCATGGACAACAGGGCAAAGCCGGTGGTGGTGCTGGATAGAAGCAGGCATAGGGTCTCGACGAAGACATAGGGGATATCGAAAAGATCCTTGCCGGTCGGCCCGCCGGCGAAATTCTTGTGAAGCACGGCATAGGTGGCAAAGAGCGCAGAAAAAAGGACGCAGTCCGTCATCAGGTAAAGCCAAAAGCCGAAGGTTGTGAGATCCACCGAATCGTGGTCCGGGTGTTCCCGAACGGGATTTCCGAGGTCTGGGAGGGGCTGGGCAGGGGTCATGGCAGGGGTCATGGCAGGGGGGGCCTCTCAAAGGCGAATTTTTGGAGGGACGGGTGTTCTTCCGTACCGGCGGCGGAAGCGCCAGGATGGCGCAATGCCGTTTCAATGGCGCGAACTGCCGACGCAGGGAGTTCCTCCTCGGTGTGTTCGTCCCAGGAGCGGGCGATGACGCAGCCGAGCAGGCCTGCCAGGGCAAGGATGGCCGACCACCACAGGTACCAGACCAGAGAGAAGCCGAGAACGAAGGTCAACCCCCCCATGAGGGGGCCCAGGCTGGAAGAGCGGGGCAGGAGGATGGCCTCATAATCCACCTCTTCCGTGTCTCGTGCCTGCTTTTTCATGGTGAGGAAGGCATCCCGTGTGTGGATTCGGGGAATCCGGGCAAAATTATAGGCAGGTGGGGGAGAGGGAACGGACCATTCCAGCGTACGTCCATCCCAGGGATCTCCGGTTTCGTCGCGCAACTGGGCGCGGTTACGAATGCTGAAGGTGAGTTGCAGGATCTGACACAGGATGCCCCCGAAGATGATCAGGGTTCCGCTCAAGGCCACCACCAGATAGGGTTGCCAATGCGCATTGTCATAGTGGAGGAGGCGCCGGGGCATACCCATGAAACCCAGGGCATACAGGGGCATGAAGGCAAGGTAGAAGCCGACGATCCAGAGCCAGAAGGCCCGTTTGCCCCAGCTTTCGTCCAGTTTGAACCCGAAAACCTTGGGAAACCAGTAGGCATAGCCGGCAAAATAGCCGAACAGGGCGCCCGGGATCAGCATGTTATGGAAATGGGCAATGAGAAATTCGGAATTGTGCAATTCGAAATCGGCGCCGGGCACGGCCAGCAAGACACCAGTCATGCCGCCGATACAAAAGGTGACGATAAAACCCAGGGTCCACAGCACGGGCGTGGTGAATTCGATTCGCCCCCGATAAAAGGTGAAGAGCCAGTTGAATACCTTGACCCCCGTGGGGATGGCGATGATCATGGTGGCAATCCCAAAGAAGGCGTTGACGTTGGCACCCGCCCCCATGGTGAAGAAATGGTGTAGCCAGACCATGAAGGAAAGCATGGCAATGGCGACGGAGGCATAGACCATGGAGGTGTAACCAAAGAGCCGCTTTCTGGAAAAGGTGGCTGCCACTTCCGAATAGATGCCAAAGGCCGGGAGGATCACGATATACACTTCAGGATGCCCCCAGATCCAGAACAGATTGGTGAACAGCATCAGGTTTCCTCCCCCGTGGTTGGTGAAGAAATGCATTCCCGTATAGCGGTCCAGGGCCAGCAGGGCAAGAACCACCGTGAGGGCAGGAAAGGCCAGCATGATGAGTACATTGGTGACCAGAATGGTCCAGGAAAAGATCGGCATTTTCATGAGGGTCATGCCGGGTGCGCGCAGGCGCAGGATCGTCACAAAGAAGTTGATGCCGGTCATGAGGGTCCCCACTCCCCCCAGTTGCAGGCCCCAGATCCAGTAGTCCACCCCTGGGCCCGGACTGTAATATTTTTCCGAGAGGGGGGGGTATCCCGACCAACCTGCATGGGAGAAATTGCCCAATCCCAGAGAGAGCATGACCAGTGCGGCGCTGGAGGCCGTCAACCAGAAACTCACCGAGTTGAGAAACGGATAGGCCACGTCCCGAGCCCCGATCTGCAACGGCACGATGATATTCATCAGGCCGATGAAAAAAGGCATGGCGACGAAAATGATCATGATCGTTCCATGGGCGCTGAAGATCTGGTTGTAATGGTCCGGGGGCAGGTAGCCCTGCGCACTGCCTTCGGCCAGGGCCTGCTGGGTACGCATCAGCAGCGCATCGGCAAAACCGCGCAGGAGCATGACCAGGGCCAGTACGACATACATGATGCCAATCCGCTTATGGTCGACGCTGGTGAACCATTCTTTCCACAAATAGGACCATTTGCCGTGGTACCAGATCAGGAATGTAATACACAGCAGGAGCATGGTGGAACCGCCCAGAGTTGCCATGATGATGGGGTTGTCATAGGGGATTTCGCGCAAGGTCAGACGACCGAAAATGAGTTCTTCCACGGGGTCAATCCTCGATGGCAGTCATGGGGGCGGGGGAATGAGACGTCATCGTCATCGGCCGGAGCGTGCTGTCCTGGGATAGGATGCGGTCGAAAAGGTCCGGTAGCGCCAGAGCGAAGAGGCGGGGTGCTTCGTTGATGGAAGGCTTTTCCAGGGCGGCAAAGGTGGCGCGATCGAGTACCTGACCGCCGGTTTCAACCTGATGAACCCATCGTTGAAATGCTTCACCGGAAGTCGCCACGGTTTCAAACATCATGCCGGAAAAACCCTGCCCGCTGAACTGGGTGTTATAGCCCTGAAAGACGCCGGGTTGGTCGGCGATCAGATGCAGGTGGGTTTTCATGCCGGCCATGGCGTAGATCTGTCCACCCAATTGCGGGATGAAAAAAGAACTCATCACCGCATCGGACGTCAGGCTGAAGTGAACGGGGACACCTGTGGGAATGACCAGTTGATTGACGGTGGCAATGTGCCACTCCGGGTAGATGAACAGCCATTTCCAGTCCATGGCCACCACTTGTACTTCGAGCGGGGGTTGCTGCGAAGCGATGGGTCGATAGGGGCTCAGGGCATGGGAGGATGTCCAGACGAGATAGCCCAGCACGGCTACGATCAGGGTCGGGATGGTCCAGACCACCCCTTCGATGAGGATGGAATGATCCCAGTCAGGATCGTAGTCTGCCCGCGGGTTGGAGGCGCGGTATTTCCAGGCGAACAGAAAGGTCATGAGAATGACGGGAACCACCACCAGCAGCATCAGGCCCAGGGCCGTCAGAATCAGGGTTTTTTCGTGGTCGGCAATCGTGCCACGCGGGGTCAGCACCGCCCATTGATCTCCGCAGTTTCCGGTACACGCCCATAACCAGGAAGGGCAAAGCAACAGCGCGCCTGTCCATGGAATGATCCATTTCTTCATCGATTCCTCCCTTGGCCTTCGTGGAGTTTAACAGGCCACCTGCCGAAAAATGATTACCCGCCATGATCTCAGAAGGGGGGTGTGCCAGTTGTATCAAATCCTTTTCGGGACACAGCACGAAGTCCGACGGGCTTCTGGCGAATGGTTTATACTGCATCCATTGATACAGGTGCCACTGTGCGCGTTATCGCGTCCAGAGGTGAAACGGGAAGTTCGGTGAATGCGGGAAGACCCTGCATGATTCCGGCGTAGCCCCCGCTGCTGTAATCCTGAGGAGTACCTGAGAGCCACTGCGCCGTTGAGGGTGTGGGAAGGTGGGTGCTTCGTCGAAGGTAAGCCAGAAGACCGGCCTGTATTCATTGAAGTGTTGTAGCCACGGGGTGTGGGCGGTAACGGGTCAGGCGAAGGCTGGGTTCTTTGCAATGGCTTGAAGATCAGGGATGTCTGCCGATCACTCGGTATTCCTGCCTCACTCCCTTACTGTCTTGATCATATAAGGGAATCGTCATGCATATCGAACCAGGTTATATTTCTTCCGCCAAAATCGCCGTGGCGAACGTGACGGCACTTGGGGTTTTGGGCAGTCAGAGTCTTGCTCTGCTCCGCCAGCCCACGATGGTGATTCGTACCGCCATTGCGGCGGTTTTTTTCACTCTGTTCATGCAGATGTACCACCTCCCGGTCGGCCCCTCGGAATTGCATTTCGTTGGGGCCATGCCCATCTACCTCATCTTCGGCTTCGTGCCGACCCTGTTGGGTTTCGGCCTGGGCCTGCTCCTGCAGGGGCTCCTGTTCGTTCCCACGGACCTCGTGCATTTGGGGGTGAATACCCTGTCGCTGGCCATACCCCTGGTGCTGCTGCATGGCACGGTGGGACACCGTTTGAAAACGGCCGATCTCAAAACCATTCTCAAACTCGATGCGCTTTATTACAGTGGCGTGACCTTGATGGTGGGGTTCTGGCTGTCGCTCAGCGAGATTCCCACGCCACTTTCGGCCTGGGCCACCTTTGCGGCTTCGTACCTGGTATTGGTCCTGATCGAGCCGGTAGTGACCTGGACCCTGCTGGTTGCTTTCAAAGGTCATCGGGACTCCCCCATTGCCCGCCACTGTCTCGAGTATCGTGTTGAAGCTCTCGTGCGCTGAGCATTGGACGTTGTCCGGGGCGTCGGATTCTTTCAGGCAAGGTTGGGAATCTCATGGCGGGTAAAGTATGGTTCGTTGGGGCGGGCCCTGGGGATCCCGAACTTCTGACCTTCAAGGGGGTGAAGTTGCTGCAGCAGGCAGATGCCATCCTGTATGCAGGGTCTCTGGTGAATGAAGCGGCCACCCGTTACGCGCCCAGCCACTGCGAAATCCGGGATTCCAAGGGCATGACTTTGGAAGAGATTACCGCATGGCTGATCGAACGGGCGGCTCGCCACGTCACCGTGATTCGCCTTCAGACGGGAGACCCCGGGCTCTATGGCGCATTGGTGGAGATGGTGCGGGCGTTGGACGAGGCTCGAGTCGAGTGGTCGGTGGTGCCCGGTGTTTCTTCTGCATTGGCCGCTGCTGCCGCGGCAGGAGAGACGCTGACCCTGCCGGAGGTGACCCAGACCGTGATCTTGACCCGGGTGGCCGGACGCACGCCGATGCCTGCCGGGGAAGATCTGGAGTCCCTGGCCGCACATCATTGTACCTTATGCCTCTTTCTGTCCATCACCCTCTTTCCCGAGATCCAGCGTGCCCTGCGCGCGGCAGGATGGGCGGAGGATAGCCCGGTGCTGGTGGTACAAAAAGCCAGTTGGCCAGGGGAAGAAAAGATCGTGCGGGGGACGTTGGCCGATATCCGTGAGCGGTGCCGGCGGGAAAAAATTGGCAGTCAGGCCATGATCATCGTCAGTCCCGCCTTGGGGGCCCGGGGATGGGCCGAAATCAAACGTTCGAAACTTTACGATGGCGCGTTTTCCCATCGTTATCGCAAGGCAAGCAAGGAATCCGGAGATCTCTCATGAAGAATGAAACCATTTTGCTGGTGGGGCATGGTTCCCGGGAACGGAGCGGCAACCAGGAAATCGAATCCTTTGCGGAACAATGGCGCTGCCGCCAACCTCAGTGGAATATCGAGGTCTGTTTCATCGAATTTGCGGAGATTCTGGTTGAAGAGGGATTGAGTAGGGCAGCCCAGCGCGGCGGGCAGGTCGTGGTCGTTCCGCTCATTCTGAATGCGGCAGGTCACGTCAAAATGGAGATTCCGGAGCATATCGAGCAGGCGCGTCTGCGTTATCCGGCGGTGGAATTCATCTATTGTCCGCATCTGGGGGCGAACACCAAAATCCTGGCAATTCTCAAACGCAATCTGGCCCATGCCCTGGCCCAATTGGATATGCCGGATCCTCACAACACGGGGATCGTTCTTCTGGGGAGGGGCTCTTCGGACCGTGTGGCCAATGGCGAGGTGGCAAAAATGGCACGCTGGCTCTACGAAGAAGGCGTTCACCCCTGGGTGGACATCGCTTTTACGGGAATTACCTATCCCCGTCTGGAATCGGTGGTCCAACGGCAGGTCAAACTGGAGGCGCGGCAAATCGTCGTATTGCCTTTCTATCTGTTCACCGGTACGCTGATCGAGCGCATTCGCCGTCAGGTCGGTGCGCTCGAAGTACAATATCCGCAGGTGCGTTTTGCCTTGTCCAGTTATTTCGGGTTTGAGGAGGAGATCTATGCACTGCTGGAGCAACGAATCCGGGAGGCGACGGATCCCGCCGCCCAGCACATGATGGAATGCGATGGCTGCAAATACCGTGAATTTTCTGCGGATCATGGACAGGGTGGCCATGTGCACGACCATCCTTCCGTGGTTGCTTCCGTCCAGTAGGTCCGGGCCATGAAAACTCCGATCATCACCGAACAACTTACCGATGCGGGACGGCGCATCGAACATGATTCCTTTGCCATCGTGGATCGTGAAGCAGGCCCCCATGCTTACTCCGATGCTCAATGGCAGGTTGTTCGACGCATGATCCATGCATCGGCGGATTTTGACTTCAACGGGTTGACCCGTTTTCATCCTCGGGCCATCGAGGCGGGGCTTCAAGCCATTCGAAGCGGGGCGCCCATCGTTGCCGATGTGGAAATGATCTGCGTGGGTCTGTCCAAACCGCGTCTGGAACATTACGGGATGCAGCCCCACCAGTTCATTTCTGATGAGGATGTGATCATTCAGGCCCAAATCCAGCACACGACGCGCGCGGTTCAGGCCATGCGCAAAGCCCGGGCACGACAGTTGCTGGAAGGGAGTATCGTGGCCATCGGAAATGCGCCCACCGCACTCCTCGAGATTTTGCGAATGGTGCGGGAAGATCAGATCCGGCCGGCTCTGATCATCGGAATGCCCGTGGGTTTCGTCTCTGCAGCCGAATCAAAAAACCTGTTGAGTCAGAGTACGGAATGCCCCTGGATACTCATCGAGGGCCGAAAGGGGGGATCCACTCTGGTGGTGGCCGTCCTCCATGCCTTGTTGGCTCTGGCTGAAGTCCACGCCGATCTTTTTTGAACTGCGTCCATGGACAAAAAACCAAAGGGCACGCGCAAGGGATTTACCACCGGCGCCTGCTCCGCTGCCGCCGCCCGGGCAGCGGTACTTGGGCTGATTCAGGGTTCGGTGCCGGGAGAAGTGGAATGTGACTTGCCCAATGGGGAGAGGGTCCGGTTTGCCGTATCCGAAGGGCAGTCGGACGGTTTTTCGGCCCATGCGGTCGTGATCAAGGATGCCGGCGATGATCCAGACGTGACGGACAAGGCCGCACTGACCGCGGATGTCCGGTGGTTGCCGGATGCGCCCGGAGCCGTACGCCTGAAGGGCGGCGAGGGGGTGGGTACGGTGACCATGCCCGGACTCGGACTGGAGGTGGGGGGGCCTGCCATCAATCCAGTGCCGCGCCGCAACATCGAGGCCAATGTGCGTCAGGTGGCGCAGGCGGTCCTGGTGCAGCAGGGCCTGGAGGTTTGTATCTCCGTGCCGGGGGGCGAGATTCTGGCCAAGCGGACATTGAATTCCCGTCTGGGCATTGTGGGGGGGATTTCCATTCTGGGGACGACGGGCATCGTGCATCCTTACTCGACGGCCGCATTTCGGGCCAGCGTCATCCAGGGCATCGAAGTGGCTGCCAATCAGGGACAGGACACGGTGGTGCTGACTACCGGAGGGAGAACCGAGAAGTTTGTCATGGGGGCCTTGCCCCATCTGGCTCCCGCCTGCTTCGTGCAGATGGGGGATTTTTTGAAATATGCGCTCGATACCGTGGTGAAGTGCAGGATTGCACGGGTCATCATTGGCGGGATGGTGGGAAAACTGACCAAGATCGCCCAGGGAGAAACCATTACCCACGCGAACCGCAACCCGGTGGACACGGATCTGCTGGCAGAGATTGCGGCCACGGTGGGAGCGCCGGCAGACGTGTGCCGCGCCATTCGGCAATCGGAGATGGCGCGTTATGCCAGTGAACGGATGGAGGAATTGGGGTTGACCGCAGAATTTTACGAAGCCTTGGGTCAACGGGTGATACAGACCTTGTATGGCCGTTATCCGGGGAAATTTGCCCTGCAGGTACTGATGTGCGATTTTGATGGTCATGAACTGGCACGGGTCTCCGGAGAGGATTGGCATGGATGAACCCTGTCTGGTGATCGGCGTACTGGACAACGGCGTGGAGGGATTGACCCCCGCCGCCCTCAAGGGTGTTCAGGAGGCGGATCTGGTCATTGGGGGAGGGCGGACCCTGGAATTGCTCCGGGCGCTGATCCGGGCCGATGCCGAGTGTCGGGATCTGACGGGGCGTTTGCCCCAGGTTCCCCAGTGGGTCGTCGAGGCTCGGCAAGGCCATCGGCGGGTGGTGATTCTGGCCAGTGGAGATCCCCTTTGCCACGGTATCGGGGGATATCTGGTGGAGAAATTGGGGCGCTCGGCGGTCCTCATCGAACCCAACCTTTCCTTGATCCAGATCGCCTGCGCCCGTTTGAAACAACCCTGGCAGACGTTGCGAATGGCCTCCGTGCACAGTCGTGATGCAGGCGAATGGCGTGTGGGGGCAGGTCCCGAGCATGGGCTCCATGGGGTGTTGCAAGTGCTCGTTCGAGAAAAACTGGTGGGGATTCTCACCAGTCCGGAAAACACGCCCGGACGGATCGCGCGCATGTTGCTGGCGGAGGGAGTGGCCGAAGATTTTGAGATGGCGGTGGCGGAATGTCTTTTGCAGGACAGGGAGTGCATTCACGACTGGATGGACGTCACGACCATGTCCCAACGTGTTTTTGCTGAGCCCAATGTCCTGTTGGTGCGGTGTTGCGCCGTTCCGGAGGATCCCTTGTTTGGTTTGGAGGATGCGCGCTTCGATCAACGCAAACCTGACAAGGGGCTGATCACCAAGCGCGAAGTTCGTGCGGTTTCCCTGGCCCGGATGGCCTTGCAGCGGGACAGCGTGGTCTGGGACATCGGTGCCGGTTCGGGGTCGGTGGGGCTGGAGGCGGCCCGGCTATGTGCCCAGGGTCACGTTTATGCCATCGAGAAGAACACGGAGGATGCGGCCATCATCCTCAGGAATCGGGCCAGTTTACGGGTGACCAATTATACCCTGTGGCAGGGAAAGGCTCCGGCAGGCCTGGCGGAATGGCCCGATCCTGATGCCATATTCATCGGTGGTTCGGGGGGCGAACTGCGCGAGTTGATCCTGCTCTGCCTGGAAAGACTGCGTCCGGGTGGGCATCTGGTGATGAACTTCGCCACCCTGGAAAATTTGGGCACGGCTCTGGACTGTCTGGCGGCTTCTGCCACCGTGTGGGACGTCACTCAACTGCAGGCGGCGCGGAGTCGCCCCATTCTGGAGATGCATCGTTTGCAGGCCGAAAATCCGGTCTGGATCCTGTGTGCCGAAAAGTCGGTGCCTGCGGTGGGCAGTCCATGAGCGCGCGGACTTACGGCCGGCTGTATGGCGCCTCCCTGGGGCCTGGGGATCCGGGTTTGATCACCCGGCAGGTTTGGGCGTTGCTGCAACGGGAGGACCTCTATTGGACCTATCCGGTGCGTCGCAAGGGCGCAGACAGTCATGCACTCGGCATCGTCCAGCGTGCCGGACGAGCGTTACCCGGCACAGGGGGGGCGCTGATTTTTCCCATGACCCACGATCCGGAAATTCTGGCTGGTTACTGGTTGCGGGCTGCGGAAGCGGTACTCGAGCAGTTACGAACGGGGCAGGATGTCGTGTTTCTGGTCGAGGGAGATGCTTCGACCTACTCCACCTTTGGTCACTTGTCCCGGACCGTACGGGCCCTGGAAGCGGAAGTGGTCATCGAAACCTTGCCCGGGGTTTCCTCCTACCATGCGGCGGCGGCCACTGTGGGCATGCCGCTGGCCGAAACGGATGAAACCATCGCCATCATTCCGGCCAGTTATGGGATCGATATGATCGAGCGTTTGTTGCTGGATTTCGATACCCTGGTTTTGCTCAAGGTCAAACCCCTGCTGGACGACATTCTGGATCTTCTCGAACGGCGTGACTTGTTGGCCCATGCGGCGTTCATCGAAAAGGCGGGCACGCCCCTGGAACGAGTGGAACGGGCGCTCAGCCGCCTGCGCGGGCATAAGGTCAACTATCTATCCTTGATGCTGGTGCGTAACCCGGCGCGGGTGCGCGGGACGATCCTGCGTGGCTGCCGAAAAAAAACTTCCCTCCCGGAGACTTCTATCCATGAATGAAATGGCTGCGCCCCCTGTCGCGCTTGTTGCGATTACCAAACATGGTCTGGCTCGCGCCCTGACCCTGCTGCCCCGATTGCCCGAGGCCCATCTTGTGGTGACGGAAAAATTTGCTCCAGATCTTCCGCCGGCGTTGTCCCATCCGGTCAGGATCCTGTCCGGGGCGTTGAGCGGTCATATGGCGGACCTGTTTTCTGACTACGGTCAACTGGTCCTGTTCATTTCCCTGGGCGCCGTGGTGCGTCTGATGGCTCCTCACCTCAAATCCAAGGATGAAGACCCCGGGGTGGTGGTGATCGATGATGCGGCCCGCTATGTGATTCCCGTCCTGTCGGGGCATGTAGGAGGGGCCAATGCTTTTGCCTTGCATCTGGCCGAACTGCTGGGCGCCGAAGCCGTCCTGACCACTGCATCCGATGTGGGGAAAACCATCCCCGTGGATATTCTGGGGCGCGAACTGGGTTGGCAGGTAGAGGCCCCCAAGATCAATATTACCCGGGTTTCGGCCCATGTGGTCAACGGAGAACCCATCGCTTTCGTGCAGGAAGCCGGAAGCCGGCGATGGTGGACCCGTCCCACCCCCCTCCCTTCCAATATTCATCTATTCGATGAATTCGAACAGGTTGACCTGTCGTCGTTCAAAGCCGTACTCTGGGTGACCCGGCGTGAAATTTCCGGGTCGGTGTGGGATCGTCTGAAGGAGCGGCTGGTCGTGTATCGCCCGCCTCTGGCGTAGCGGGATGAAAGTCATGGTGGGCGTGGGATGCGATCGGGACGTGGCGTTTGCCACCCTGAGCGAAGGCGTGCTGTTGGGCCTCCAGCGGGTTGGGCTGACGGAACGTGCCGTCGTCGGTCTGGCGACCATCGACAAAAAGAACGATGAAGCGGCCGTGCTGGCATTGGCCGAGGCGAAAGGCTGGCCGTTATTCTTTTTTGATGCGGCACAACTGTCCCGAGTCACCGTCCCCAATCCTTCGGAAACGGTGCGCCGGTATATGGGAACCCCGGCGGTGTCTGAAGCCGCCGCATTATTGGCGGCGGGGGTTGGACTGGAAGGTCTGATCCTGGAAAAATTCAAACATCGTGGCGCGGACCGGAAACATGCCACGGTGTCCATTGCACTCATGAAAGAGAATTGAATGAAAACAGGAAAAATATTGATGGTGGGTTTTGGCCCCGGCGCCACGGAACATATGACCTATCGTGCGCGCGCGGCCATTGCCGAGGCGGACGTGGTCATCGGATATTCCACTTACATCAAGCTGGTGCAGGATCTCCTGGTCGGCAAGGAAATCATTCGCAAGGGGATGACGGAGGAGATCGATCGTTGCGTCGAAGCCTACGAGCAGGCATGCCAGGGCAAGACGGTCGCCCTGATTTCCTCGGGGGACATTGGCATTTACGGGATGGCAGGCCCCACCTACGAAGTCTTGCTTCAGGCAGGCTGGACGCCGGAAAGCGAGATCAGGGTGGAGGTCATCCCCGGTGCCAGTGCCTTGAATGCCTGTGCATCCCTGGTGGGAGCCCCTTTGACCCACGACTTTTGTTCCATTTCCCTGTCTGATCTCCTGACCCCCTGGCCGGTGATCGCCCAGCGCCTGCGGGCGGCTGCGCGGGGAGATTTCGTCATCGCCCTCTATAATCCAAAAAGTGGCCGCCGCACCCAGCAGATCGTGGAAGCCCAACGCCTGCTGCTGGAATACCGGGACCCCGGGACCCCCGTGGCCGTGGTCAAATCCGCCTACCGCCGTCGCCAGCATATTCAACTCGTTACCCTGGAAACCATGGCAGACCAGGAAATCGGCATGCTGACCACGGTGTTGATCGGAAACAGCAGTACCTTTGTGCGCGCTGGCCTGATGGTGACGCCGCGGGGGTATACCAACAAATACGAAGGATTGACGGGAGAGGCAAAACCCGGAGAACAGGCCGGGCGTTCCCTGACCCTGGGGTTGGAGGGCTGGAAGGAGTTTGTCCGGGTTTATCTGCAAACCTATCCGGACCACTCCCTGCGTCAGGTGGCGGACCATTTCGATGCGCCGCTTGCCCAGATTCTGGAGGCGGTGGCGGGAAACCCGGAAGACGATGCCCTGGATAGAGTGCTGGCCTGTCACTTTGCGCCGACGGAACTCGAGCTTCTTCTGCAGGAAATGCATCGATGGGGGAAATTGCGTGCAGTGGTGCGTCATGGGGGGGCCGTTGCGGAACTCCTGATTTCCGCCCGGGATCTGACCTTCGAGTCAGGTCGGCTGAATCTGGTTCATGAGTATTTTCACCTACATGTAGATGTGTCCTCGCTGGCCCATGGCTGGTTTGTACGGCAGGGGACACGTCAGGCCGGGATCTATTTTACGGATGCGCACGGAGACTTCGTGGTGTCCTTCCTCCTGACCAAGGATGGAGAGGGACGGTGGTCGGCGGAGGAAGTGAAAAGTTTTTACCGTGCATCGGCGACGATGGGAACGAAAATGGTCAAGGGAAAAGAAGGAGCAGGCGCATGAGTGAAGATACGGGGCATTCTCCGATCAAACCCGCCATTGGGAACTACAAACGCCATGTATTGGTGTGTACGGGTCCGCGCTGTACCCTGCAGGGAGAGTCGCAAACCCTCTTTGACAGCCTTGGAACGGCATTCAAGGTGGCGGGACTCGATAAGGGCGCGCTGCGCGTCAAACGCACCCGGGTGGCATGTTTCGCAGCCTGCAAGGGAGGGCCCATTCTCTGCGTGCAACCGGATGGGGTGTGGTATTACAACGTCACTTCAGAGAATCTCGAGCGGATCGTCCAGCAACATCTGGTGGAAGGCAGGCCTGTGGAGGATCTGGTTTTTCACCAGCAGACAAGAGATTGAGCCCGGTTCTCCTCACAGGAGGTGCGCTGCCTTGAAATGCCACTTGGCAGGGTCTTCGACGTTCAGGATGGCGTCACCGCATTTGCCCAGGTCGAGCATGAGCGGTTCGATGAAAACGTTCTGTCGGGTCGAATAGAATGCCTTTACCAAAGGTGTCATCAAACTGCCCGGATGTTGTTCCACGACGTAGGCCAGGCGTCCGGATTTCAACTGGACGAGCGTTCCTGAGGGATATAGCCCCACCGTTCGGACGAAGGCGTGAAAGACGGTGCGATTGAATTGGCCTTCCTGCCATTCGGCCATTTTTCGGATGGCCTGACCCAGTGCCCACCCTGTCTGATAACTGCGTTCCGAGGTGATGGCATCATAAACATCGCAGCAGGTGCCCATATTGGCATAGATCGAAATCTTTTCTCCGGGCAACCAGTCTGGATAACCTTTTCCGTCCATTCTTTCATGGTGATGGGCACATACATCGAGGATGATTTCATCGTCGACGCCCAGGTTTTGCAAGAGGTGGTACCCCAGCAGGGGGTGAGACTTCATCATCTCGAATTCTTCGTCCGTCAGGCGGGCCTGTTTGTTGAGCAGGGGCAGGGGGAGCAGGGTTTTTCCGATATCGAGAAGCAGTCCGGCCATGCCCAGTCGTTTCAACAGACCGTTGTCAAACCCCATCTGTTTTCCCAGGGCAATCATCAAAGCGCAGACGGCCACTGCATGGAGATAGGGGTAAGTTTTTTTGGTCTTGGCGTGAAGAAGGCTGATGAGCGCTTCCGAATTACGCAGGACTGAATTGCAGATATCCTCGACGAGTTGGTGAGCGGCCATCAGATTGACCGGGATGTCCATGCGGGCTTCCGTCAGGAGGCTGTGGATGACACCGTGAGAGCGGGCATGAATGCCGCGCGCAAGAACCAGTTCATCCTCAAAACTGGTTTTCTGGGTGGCAACTTTGGTCGCCCTGGCTTCCTTGATCGTTTCCATCAACGATGACGGAACCGGAGAGGGGGCAGAGACCGGAACGGAAGGGTCCGTATCCCTCCCTTTGTCGGGATCGATCCACACCTCACGAATGCTGCTTTTTTGTAACGAGATCAAGTCGTTTCGGTCACTGATCACAAACGAGGATGCCCAAAAGGGATGATCCATCCAACTTCCGCAGATTTCATGGACAAACATTCCGATTCTCAGATTGTCGACGGATATCTTTTTCATGGGCATCAAGACCAGTGTAATCAACCGGGTCACCGTGCGCCGGACCTCACCCACTCTGGCGGGCAGGCGTACCGGAACCCTCCTCCATGGTACAGGATTTCAGGGGAGGAAAGCAGTCCGGGGAAGGGTGTCGCTGGAATAGGTCAGATAGGGGGCTCTACCTGAAAATCCGGTGAAATTCCTGGATCAGATGAGTGGAAAAGACCGGCGTAAATCCATCCAGGGAGAGCACGATCAGATAACCGATCAGGAAGGGTTGCATCAGGAAAAAACTGCTGACCCCAAGAATTTCCAGAATCAGCGGAAACCAGTTTTTATGCCGATGGAAATTTGCCCAGCGTTCACGTACAGCGGCTACGCGGGAACGCAAGGCCACCACCTGGCCCACGATGAGAAAAAGGGAAATGACGGTTCCGCCCAGCAGGGAAATATACAGTTCGATATTCGCTTCAGGGCGCATGGGGTCAACCTCGTTTTCTCGCGTATCATTGGTCTTGACAAGTGGGCGCGCTTTGGGTTCCACTTGTTCGGGCAGGTGAAGCCATAACACATAGCGATGTAACCACCCACAAGGAGACAGTCATGAACAAAACAGGAAAAAGGATGTATGGCATGTTGTTTGCCGCACTCTGCGTTTTGCCGTTGGGGTCCTACGCAGCAGGTGGTGCGAGTATTGAAATCTTGTCCCCCAAACAAGGAGAAACCTGGACCACGGGTGCCCATGTGGTGAAGTATCAGGTGCACCCCAGTGCCAATGGAAACCACTTGCATGTGTATGTGGACCAACAGGATGAACCCATCATCAGTCACCAGATGAGTCACTGCCCTTGTTCGGAACAGTTGCCTGACCTGGGACCGGGAACTCATCGGATCACGATCAAGGAAGCCACAGCGAGTCACAGTTTGACCGGGGTAGAGAGCAGTGTTTCCTTTACGGTGAAATGAGGATGATGCATGGGCACCCTGCTCGAGTATGCACTCATTCAAGTGCTTCATAATTTTGGAGCCTTGCTGGTGGTCGGAGTAAGTGGATACGGGTTCCGGGTTGCCCTGCTGCGTCAGTCGCCCTCCCGGACTCTTGCGCTTTTCGTCCTGTCTGCATGGCTGGTGCAGGGGTTGACGGGGGCTACTTTTGGCTGGGTGACCTATCGTTCGGATCACCGATTTCCCGATATCCACGGGATTGCCGTGATTGCCCTCATGATCAAGGTATCCTGCGTGTGCGGCGGAGCGGGACTGATGGCCACCTGCCTGGGGTGGGGGGGCTCCTGGTCGGCCTCTCGCCGGATGATGGTCTGGGCGGGTTCCACCGGATTGGCCTGTCTGGCGTTGACGGCCGCTGCGTTTCTGCGTTGGTTTTCGTGACGGAGAATCCTGGAAAGGGAGGTTTCGTGAAAAAAACGATCATGTATGGGGTGCTGGCGCTGGTTCTGTCTTCCTGTGGGGAAAGCAATCCGCTCCTTGGAAAGTGGAAATCGGAGGCCGTGTTGGGTGCTTCCCGAACGCTGGAATTCAAACGGGACTCTGTGGTCACGACCTCGACCGCTTTTGGCGTTGACGAGAGCAGGGAGGAAAAGGTGAGTGGTTACCAAATCGAAAAAGAGGGGAACGGTCAGGAAAAAGTCGGAGTCTCCGTTAAAAAGGGCGACGGGACCGAAACAGTTTGGTACAAAGTCCTGAACCCGAATACCCTACAATTCGACGCTGGTCTGGTCAGCGTGACCTACCATCGTTTAGGCAATCAGTGAAAGGAGTTTCTTGATGACTGTAGAAACACTGCTCGATCAGTTGAAGTCCATGACAGCCATCGTTGCCGATACCGGTGACATTGAAGCGATTCGACACCACCAGCCGGAAGATGCGACAACAAACCCTTCGCTTTTGCTGAAGGCGGTTGCATTGCCCGAATACCGTCCACTCATCGATGATGCGATCGCCTGGGCGAAAGCGCAGGGCAGTCAGGCGGAGCAGCAACTTCGCGATGCCAGCGATAAATTGGCGGTGGATGTCGGCCTGGAAGTCCTGAAGATCGTGCCGGGCCGCATCTCCACCGAGGTGGATGCGCGTCTTTCCTTTGACACGCAAGCCACTTTGGCCCGGGCAAGAAAATTGATCCGCCTGTATAACGAAGCCGGGATCGGCAACCAGCGGGTTCTGATCAAGATTGCTTCCACTTGGGAAGGCATCAAGGCGGGAGAAATTCTCGAGCATGAGGGCATCCATTGCAATCTGACCCTGATGTTCGGTTTTTCCCAGGCCCGTGCGGCCGCAGAGGCTGGCGTGACGCTGATTTCACCCTTCGTGGGGCGCATCATGGATTGGTACAAGGGTAAGGGCGCAGTTTTTACGCCGGAGGAAGACCCCGGCGTACAATCGGTTCGGAAGATCTACCAATACTTCAAGGAACATGGCTATCCCACCACGGTCATGGGGGCTTCGTTCAGAAATGTCGGCGAGATCGTGGCGCTGGCTGGGTGTGACCGACTGACGATCGGACCCAATTTTCTGGAAGAACTGCAGAACACCCGAGGCGTATTGACCCGCCGTCTGAAACCGGTGGGAGAAGTCAAACCCCGTCCTCCTTCGATGACGGAAGCCGAATTCAGATGGGAAATGAATGAGGACGCCATGGCTACGGAAAAACTGGCAGAAGGCATTCGCGGGTTCACGGTGGATCAGATCAAGTTGGAAAAGTTATTGGCCGATCGACTGTGAGTTTTTGAACTTACGCCACCAGGATGATTCAAGAACCTCTGAGGGAGACGAGAGATGCAAATTATTCTCACCCGCCATGGTCAGGTCGAAGGTATCGATCCCCCGCGTTTTAGAGGTCGCATGGAGTTGGAATTGACCCCCGTTGGACGCCAACAGGCCGCTGCCCTGGCCAGGGCAGTTGCCAGTCAGTTTCAACCGGATGCAGTCGTGACGAGCCCCCGGAAACGCTGTCAAGCCACGGGGGCCGAGGTCGCACGGGTATGTGGGGTTTCCACGCAGGTCCATGAAGGATTCGATGACTTCGACTATGGCCAGTGGCAGTGGAAGACACATGCGGAGGTGGGGGCGGAATTCCCGGCAGAGTTGGAGCGTTGGCAGCGTGCTCCCCAATGGATGCAATTTCCGGAAGGCGAGTCGTTACAGGCCGTTGCGTTGCGCACCACCGATGCTTTGCGTGCCTTGTTCGCCCGGCACAAGGGCCAGACGGTGGTTCTGGTGGCCCATGACAGCGTCAATCGTGTCATTTTGATGCAGGCGCTCGATCTGCCTTTGTCGGCCTACTGGCGGATTCAGCAAGAGCCCTGTTGTATCAACCTGCTGACTTTTGATGCGACGATGCAGATGAGGGTACTCCGGCTCAATGATGCCGCGCACTTGCATGCCCTGAACCGCGATCAGTAAGTGTCAGGAGTTTTTATTTTTGGTGCGAAAACCTGATCGCTCCGCTTGGCAATCATCAATTTTCAGCCTTCTGCTAAAGTTTTCCGGAGGATTCCCGATAACCAGACTCAAGAGCAGTCATTCCTCATCATGGGTTAACGGTGCACTGGGAATAGACACATGCGGACAGTTGGTATCTCCAGATGACCAAAGAGGAACCTCCGGCGGTGGGAGTCGAGGCTGTTCCTGAGGCTGCATGGCGAGGGAAACTGCCGATTCGCAAATGGTTCGATAACCTCTCGCTACAGAACAAGATTCAACTTCAGATTCAGCCCCTGTTGTTCCTGTTATTGTCTGCGGCAACGTTCTTCATCTACCAACAGATGAAATTGAATATCATTTCCAGCGGGACGCAACGTGCAGAAGGCGTTGCCATGCAGGTCATCGATAGTGCCAATATGATGATGGTGGACGGGGCGATTCGCAATTCTGGCGACCGTCAATTGATGATCAAAAAAATTGCAGAAGGGCAGCGGTTGGATTCTCTACGGCTGCTGCGTTCAGATCAGGTGGTCAGGCAATTCGGCCCAGGATTGCCGGAGGAACATCTGGACGACCCGTTGGTGAAACAGACGATCGAGGATTCAGTCAGGGCCGGAAAATCAATCCCATATGTTTCGATCGAGCAGGTGAACGGCAAACCCATGCTGCGCGTCATCACGCCGTATCTTGCAAGCCATGATTTCCACGGCACAGATTGCCTGTCCTGCCATCATGTCACGGTGGGTTCGGCCAACGGGGCCTCTGATCTCAGAATCGATTTGTCGGAAAATTTCGAAATCCTGCATACCGTGCTGAAGGAACTTGTCTTTGGGCAGATTATTTTGCAGATCCTCCTGTTTTTCATCATAGGACGGATCGCCGCTCTCAAGAACCAGCAACAGCAACTTGAATTGACCCAGAGGCAACTGACCGCGTTGATCGAAGCCATCCCCGATGCGATTTTTCTGAAGGATGGAGAAGGACGCTGGCTGATTATCAACGATTCGGCCAAGCAGATGTTTCAATTGCATGACCTTCCCTGGCAGGGCAAAACCGAAATGGAGTTGGCGGATCTGCAGCCGGCATTCCGCGCAGCGCATGAAGGATGTCTGGTGGGCGATGAAAAGGCATGGCAAGCCGGACATCTATTGGTCGGCGAAGAAAGTTTTACCGTAGAGGATCAACATGTGGTCGTGGAAACGCGTAAGGTGCCGCTATTCGGAGATGAGGGGCAACGTAAGGAATTGTTGGTCATTGGACGTGATATCACGGAGCGCAAGCGGGCAGAGGCCGAACTTCGCGCACTCAAGGACGACCTGGAAATTCGCGTCGCGGAGCGGACGGTGCAACTCGAGGCCGCAAACAAGGAGTTGGAGGCGTTTTCCTATTCGGTTTCGCACGACCTTCGCACGCCCTTACGCGCCATAGACGGATTCTCCCGTATCCTGCTGGATGACTACACCGACAAGTTGGATGACGAAGGTCGTCGATTGCTCAATGTGGTGCGGGACAATACCGGCCGGATGGGACAACTGATTGACGACATCCTGAGATTTTCCCGCGCAGGACGAGTGGAAATAAATTTTTCCGAGGTCGACATGGAGAGGCTGGCCCACGAGGTTTTTGAGGAGTTGCGACCAGCCATGGATGGACATGAGGTGCGGGTGGAGATCGAGCACCTGCCCTCCTCGATGGGTGACCGCGCCATGATGCGCCAGGTATTCGTCAACCTGCTGTCCAATGCCCTCAAATTCAGCCGTTCCAAAGAGCCTGCCAGGATCAGGGTGGGCGCTTCCATCGGTCAGGGTGAAATCGCTTACTATGTAAAAGATAATGGTGCCGGTTTCGACATGCAGTACGTCGACAAACTGTTCGGCGTGTTCCAGCGTCTGCACGGCGTGAATGAGTTCGAAGGCACCGGCATCGGACTCGCCATCGTCAAGCGTATCGTCAATCGCCACGGTGGGCGGGTATGGACTGAGGGCAAGGTCAATGAAGGCGCGACCATTTACTTTACCTTGCCGACAAATGGAGAGAGCGGATGAGTCATATGATGGAAGAAGTGGAAATTTTACTGGTGGAAGATAATCCAACCGATGCCGAATTGGCGATCAGAGCGCTGAAGGAAAAAAATCTCACCAACAAACTGGTGTGGGTCAAGGATGGCGCGGAGGCGCTGGATTTCCTCTTTGCGACTGGAGCCTATAGCGGGCGTCAGGTGGCGAATGGCCCCAAGGTCATCATGTTGGATTTGCGGTTGCCAAAGGTGGATGGCATGGAAGTGCTGCGCCGGGTCAAGGATGATGAGCGGACCAAAACGATTCCTGTGGTGGTACTCACCTCGTCCAAGGAAGACAGGGATGTGGCAGAGAGTTATCAACTCGGCGTCAACAGTTACATCAGCAAACCAGTGGAGTTCAACGAATTCGCCAAGACGGTAGCCGAGTTGGGGCTTTACTGGCTGCTGGTAAATCACCCGCCGGTTACGAAGTAGTCATGGAGGTGGGGGACATGACCCGCGAGTTGCATGTCTTGATGCTGGAAGACACACCTGCCGACGCGGAATTGGCCGGGCGTGAACTGCGCAAGGCCGGTATTGTTTTTACTTCGATGCGTGTGGAAACGAGGGATGCATTCATTCGGGCGCTCGATGAATTCCATCCGGACGTTATCCTGTCGGATTACAACCTGCCCAATTTCAATGGCATGGCAGCACTGGAGATCGTGCAGTTCAGTCATCCTGAAGTGCCGGTGGTCATGGTTACCGGTGCGCTTTCCGACATCGAGGCGGTGGAGTTGATCCATGCCGGTGCCAAGGATTATGTGCTGAAAGACCGACTGGCCAGACTGGCTCCTGCCGTCCAGCGGGCGTTGCTGGCAGAGCAGGGAGCCCGTGCGCGAAGAATGCTGGAAGCGCGCAACGAACGTCTGACGAAATTTTACAAGGCAATCAGCGAAGTCAATCAGGCCATTGTTCGGATGGATGAAGAGGCCTCCCTGTTCCCGCTGGTGTGCAGGATGGCGGTGGATTTTGGTGGCATGAAGATGGCCTGGATTGGACAATTGAATGAAGCCAATGGGGTGATCGAGCCGGTGGTGAGTTATGGGGAGGCCGAATACCTGAACGGTCTCGTGATTTCCTCGAAGGAGGATCGGCCTGAAGGGCGCGGACCATCTGCCATTGCATTTCGAGAAAATCGCAATGTGGTCGTCAACGACTTCAAGTTGGACGATATCTCGGCACCATGGTGCGCGCGCGCGTTGCACTACGGCTGGGGGTCGAGTGGCTCCTTTCCGATTCCACGCTCTGGAAAACCGTTCGCGGTATTCACCGTTTACCATTCCCATGCCAGCGCATTCGACGCTGAAATGACCGGGGTTATCGATGAAATGTCGCGCGATATCTCATTTGCGCTGGATAGTTTCGATCGGGAAAACGAGCGCAAGCGAGCCGAGCAGGAACTGCATATCGCCGCTACGGCTTTCGACACCCAGGAAGGTATCGTGATTACGGATCGGAACAACCGTATCATCCGTGTCAATCGCGCCTTCACCCGTTTGACTGGCTACAGCGACACTGAGGCGATAGGCCAGACACCGGCCATGCTCAAGTCTGGGCGGCAGGATGCGGCTTTTTATCGCAGTCTGTGGGAAACTCTCATTCGCGACAAATACTGGCAGGGGGAAATCTGGAACCGGCGCAAGGATGGTGAGATTTACCTGGAGTGGCTGACCATTACTGCCGTGATCGATGAAAATGAAGAGGTGACGCATTATGTCGGGGTATTTTCAGACATTACGCGCCACAGGGAGGCAGATGAAAAAATCTACCAACTTGCCTTCTACGATCCGCTCACCATGCTGCCCAACCGTCGTTTGTTGCGGGACCGTTTGCAGCAGGCGCTGGGGTTCAGCGCACGCCACAAGAGCCATGGCGCAATTTTGTTCATCGATCTGGATAATTTCAAGATACTCAACGATACTCGAGGACACGATGTCGGCGATTTACTGTTGGTTGAGGTCGCCAAATGTCTCCAGAATTGTGTGCGCAGCGATGATACGGTTGTCCGCCAGGGGGGGGACGAGTTCGTCGTCCTGCTCGAGGATCTGAACGAAGATGTCCAGCATGCGGCGGCGGCGGCACGGGATGTCGGGGAGAAAATACTCGCAGCCATCAACCAGCCCTTTGTTCTTCAAGGGGTCGAATATCACAGTTCATCCAGCATCGGCATCAGCCTGTTTTGCGGCGATGGTGTTGGTCTGGACGACCTGCTCAAATATGCCGATACCGCGATGTATCAGGCCAAGACCTCGGGACGCAACACCTTGCGATTTTTCGATCCTGCCATGCAGACCGAACTGGAATTGCGCGCTGTGATGGAGGCGGACCTACGCCAGGCGCTCTCACATCAGCAATTCGAACTCTACTATCAGGTACAGGTCAACGAACATGGTGTGATGGGTGCCGAAGTGCTGCTGCGCTGGCAGCACCCCAGGCGGGGGCTGGTTTCTCCTGTGGAATTCATTCCGCTCGCCGAGGAAACGGGTCTCATTGTACCGATCGGGGAATGGGTGTTGCAAATGGCTTGTACCCAACTCAAGGCATGGCAGGCTGATCCACTTGCCCATCAGTTACACCTCGCTGTCAATGTCAGCGCGCGGCAGTTCCGTCAACCCGACTTTGTCACACAGGTGCTTGGTGTGCTGAAAAAAGTTGGCGTTGATCCGCTTAAACTTGGACTTGAACTTGAACTGACCGAGTCTCTGATGTTGTATGACATTACAGACAGCATCGAGAAAATGCAGGCGCTGCGCGATGTCGGGATCCGTTTCTCGCTGGATGATTTCGGCACGGGGCAATCTTCCTTGTCCTATCTCAAGCGCCTGCCGCTGGACCAGATCAAGATCGACCAGAGTTTTGTGCGCGGCGTCGCCACTGATGCCCATGATTCAGCGATTGTTCAAACCATCATCGGGATGGCCAATAATCTTGGACTGAAAGTCATTGCCGAAGGCGTAGAGACGGAAAAGCAGCGCGATTTCCTCGAACGCAATGGCTGCTATGCACACCAGGGTTACCTGTTTGGCAAGCCCGTACCGATCGATGAATTTCAGGATTCATTGTCCCGGTTGCATCGCTAAAGATGGTGGGCCCCCTCGGAGTCGAACCGAGCACCAACGGATTATGAGTCCGCTGCTCTAACCAGGCATGAGCTAGGGGCCCGGTTAACTCAACTTTCCGAATTTTCTATGAAACTACGCAGTCGTTCCGAACGCGAGGGGTGACGTAACTTGCGCAGGGCCTTGGCCTCAATCTGACGGATGCGTTCCCGCGTCACATCAAATTGTTTGCCCACCTCTTCCAGCGTATGGTCCGTACTCATTTCGATGCCAAAACGCATTCTCAGCACCTTGGCTTCCCGTTGCGTCAGAGAGTCCAGAACGTCCTTGGTGGCATCGCGCAAACTGGCATAGAGGGCAGAGTCGGCCGGCGCGACGGTCGCATTGTCTTCGATGAAATCACCCAGATGGGAGTCGTCGTCATCTCCAATGGGCGTTTCCATCGAAATGGGTTCTTTGGAAATTTTGAGGATCTTGCGAATCTTGTCCTCGGGCATTTCCATTTTTCGTGCCAGTTCGGAGGCGTCCGGTTCCAGTCCGGTTTCCTGCAGAATCTGGCGGGAGATGCGGTTCATCTTGTTGATGGTTTCAATCATGTGCACCGGAATCCGGATGGTGCGGGCCTGATCGGCGATGGACCGGGTAATGGCCTGACGGATCCACCAGGTGGCATAAGTGGAGAACTTGTAGCCACGCCGGTATTCAAATTTGTCCACTGCCTTCATCAGACCGATATTCCCCTCCTGGATCAGGTCAAGGAATTGCAAGCCGCGATTGGTGTATTTTTTGGCAATGGAAATGACCAGACGCAGGTTGGCTTCGATCATTTCACGCTTGGCGCGGCGCGCACGAGCCTCTCCGGTGGACATCTGGCGCGCTATCTCCTTGAGGTCGCGGATGGGGATGCCCACTTCCCTTTGCAGCGCAAGGATTCGTTCCTGTTCTTCAACGATCGCATACTTGAAACGCTCCAGGGCCGCGCTGTGACTCCGCTTGGCGCTGATTTCATCACTCAGCCAATGCAGGTTGACCTCATTCCCGGGAAAGGATTTGATGAAGTAGTTGCGTGGCATCCCCGCAGAACTGACGCAGAGGTGCATGATGTTGCGTTCGTGGGCCCGGACCCTGTCCACCAACCGGCGCAGGCTACTGCACAAAAATTCCACCTGTTTGGCTGTGAAACGGATGGCCATGAGTTCCGTCGAGACGGATTGCTGTAATGATCTGTATTCTTCGCTGGCATGTCCTGCGCTGGCAAGGGTCTGCTGCAATTGCCGATTGAGTTCCCGGACTCGGGAAAAGCGGATCAGGGCTTCAGTTTTCAGGTGTTCGAGATTGGCATTGGATGCATTGGCATCTTCGTCTGCCTCTTCATCTTCATCCTGAGTGAGGTCGATCTCGGCATCTTCGGTCAGTTCTTCGTCCGAAAGGAGGGCGCCATCGCTGTCGATCAGCCCGTCGATGACCTCGTCGATTCGCAACGTTCCCGCAACCACGGAGTCCACCAGGGCCAGGATTTCATCGATGGTGGAAGGGCAGGAAGAGATTGCCTGGATCATGTGCTTGAGGCCATCTTCGATGCGCTTGGCGATCTCGATCTCCCCCTCTCGGGTCAGCAATTCCACTGAGCCCATTTCGCGCATGTACATCCGCACAGGATCCGTGGTCCGGCCAAAATCCGAATCCACCGTGGACAATGCGGCCTCGGCTTCTTCCACCACATCCTCGTCGGCCATGGGCGGAGGCGCCTCCGACATGAGCAGTTGCTCGCTGTCTGGCGCTTCGTCATACACCGCAATACCCATATCGTTGATCATGCCGATGACGGACTCGATCTGATCCGAGTCGAGCATCTCATCGGGAAGATGATCGTTGATTTCAGCGTAGGTGAGAAATCCTCGGTCTTTTCCCAGTACGATGAGATTTTTGAGCCGGGTGCGTTGCGCGTCGACGTCGGACTGTCGCGCTTCGGGTTTATCTGCAGCCATAGGCGATCGTACTCCTGTCAGGCAGAATCGTTAAAATAACAGAGGATTATAGCCCATTATCAGGAACCCTTCCAGTCACTGTGCCAGACGATTGAGCGTCAACCATTGCAATCGTTCCTTTTCCTGTTGATTCAGAGGGCGACTCTGCGCCAACTGGAGCAGAATCTTGGCCTCCTGTTGGCGCCCCATACTCTGCCAGCGTTTCAGGCCATCCTGATAGACCAGGACCAATTCCTCCGTTGGAGTATCCTGCAGGGTCAAAAATTCCCTTTTCAGTACGGCTTCTATCAACTTTTCTTCATCCTGGGCGCGGAAATGTTCGAGAATGTGCGATAGATTGGGAACGGGGTCCTGGTGGCGCAGATAACTGGCCAAATGGTGTAGAGCCCGTGCCTCAGGAAGGAGCGGGGTTTGGGTATCCTGGTCGGGAATGCCGACCTGCTGGGCAAAGGCGGGTTCGACCAGCAGACAGGCCATCAACTGATGGGCAATGGAACTGGGCGCCTGACGCGGACGAAGGGGGGCGCGTGACCGCGCTTGAGGGGATTGAACCACGGGAGCAGCGGTGGTTCCGAGAAACGAATTCAACTGGTCCGGGGTAATTTCCAGCCATGCGGCCATCAATCGCTTCAGTGAGAAGGTGAGCCAGGGGGACGTCAGCGTGGCCAGGAGTTCCCGTGCCTGACGCAGAAATTGACCCTGATGCTCGGGTTGGCTGCGTATCAGTCCCTGGGTCAGCCGTTCCATGACAAAGTTGGAGAGCGGGAGGGCCGTGGAAATTTTGGCGTGCAGTGCAGCAGGGCCATTCTGGCGCACGAAACTGTCCGGATCTTCGCCTTCCGGGAAAAACAGGAAGCCGATTTCCTTGCCTTCTTCGAAAATGGGCAAAATCAGGTGCAGGGCACGTTCGGCGGCTTTGCGACCGGCTTTGTCGCCGTCAAAGGCAAAAAGGATCCGGTCCGTACTGCGCAATAAACGTCTTGCCTGATCGGCAGTGGTGGCTGTCCCCAGGGTGGCGACGACATTGCCGATCCCCGCCTGGGACAGGCTGACGACATCCATGTACCCTTCGACCACGAGAATCTGGTTGTTCTGCCGCAGTGCCTGACGGGCCTGGGGCCAGCCGTATAATTCCTTGCCTTTTTCAAATAGTTCGGTTTCCGGCGAATTCAGGTACTTGGGTTCTCCGGAATCGAGGACCCGTCCGCCAAAGCCGATGACCTGTCCTTTATGGTCATGGATGGGGAACATGAGGCGATCGCGAAAACGGTCGTAACACTTGCCGTTTTCGTTGCGGACCATCATTCCCAGGGCCAGCCAGGTGTCGATGGTGACCTGGGGGAATTTTTCTTCCAGTCCATGCCACGCGCCGGGGGCATAGCCCAAACCAAAATGTTGTGCAGTCTCCGGTGTTACCTCGCGTCTCCTGAGGTATTCCAGGGCGTGGGGGGTCTGGGCCAGTTTTTCCTGGTAAAGGAGGGCAACCTGTTGCAACAGGTCGAGGCCGCTTCTGGAGGGGGCCTGACGGACAGGTTCCGTGCTCGAGGGAACGGTCAGTCCGGCTTGGTCTGCCAGGTGCTGGACCGCTTCCACGAAACCGGCTCCCGTATGTTGCATCACGAAACCCAGGGCATTGCCACTGGCGCCACAACCAAAGCAGTGAAAAAACTGACGTTGGGGGTTGACTGAAAAAGAGGGGGTTTTTTCTTGATGAAAGGGACAACGGGCAACGTAATTGACGCCCGACTTTTTGAGCGGAACCGATTGCCCGATCAGATCGACGATATCCGTTCGATCCAACAGGGTTTGAATGAAATCGTTGGGGATCATTCGCGTCCCTGTTACCCGTCCCGCCGGTGGGCGAGATGGGAGAAATCAGATGATTGAGAGTCCCTTAGTACAACTTTGGGGGTAACATCTGGCTGCGCAGGCGCTTGTAACGGCGCTTGATGGCAGCGGCCAGTTTGCGTTTGCGTTCGGCAGTGGGTTTTTCGTAGAATTCGCGGGCGCGTAATTCGGTTAACAGCCCAGTTTTTTCAACGGCGCGCTTGAAGCGGCGCATGGCAACATCAAAAGGTTCGTTTTCCTTGACGCGGATGTTCGGCATTCAGACCTCGGATTCAATCAGCAGGGTTATCAATCCCGCAAGTATAACAGTTTTTATGGAATATGGCGCATCAAACGCTATTTTTTCAGGGGGAATGACGAGACAGGAGAGGTGAGGGGGCGGGTGGGATTTTTTTCTTCGAACAGAGCCAGGGCCCGCTCGAATTCTGCCGGGAGTCGTACCTTCAATTCCAGCCCCTGACGGTGATAGTAATGCGCCTCGAAAGGAACGGGGGCCAGAAGGTCCAGACGGTCTTGTGGGCGGAAGTGAAACCAGCGCAGAAGCGCACGTTGTTTATTATCCTGATGGAGGAAGGTGATTTCATGGTGTTCGAGGATGGCCAATACCTGCAGGGCACGGATGGGCAGAAACAGCGGAGAATCCGAATGCTGGACCAATACGTGAAATGAGCGGTAAGTCGCAGCGGGCATCCTGCGCATTTCGCTCAGGATGGGAGGGCCATATTCAACGGTCAGTTCCATTGGTCGGTGACATGAAACTCGTTAAATTCCCTGACGTTACGATGCGGGGACATGGCTCAGGGAACTTGACAGAAACAGTGCGTGAGGGGAACGAAAGAGGCGGTTCCTTTCAGCAGCGGGCTGACCAGGACTCCCAGGTCGGTCCGCATTTGGAAAGACGAGGCGAGGGGCAGGGCGGAGGTTCCTCGGGATAACCAGGCCACCAGAGGATTGGGCAACAGGCTTTGTCCGATCAGGTTGAGCCACCGTTGCCATGGACTGGGGTTGGGATCGTAATAGTGAACGGGGGCGTTTTCCGCGAGATGTGCCCGCAGACGGGCGCTTTTCAGGGCGTCCTGAAACAGGCCGAGATGATCGATCAGATGGTAGTCCAAGGCCTGCGTTCCGGTCCACACCCGGCCCTGGGCGACGGTATCGACGGCTTGGGGAGAAAGGTGGCGGGCGCTGGCAGTGCGCTGGATGAAGTCCTGGTAGAGGTGATTCACGCTGCTTTGCAGAATCTGGGTGAAGCGCGGATCGAGGGGGCGCAACAGGTTGTCGGCATCGCTCAGCCAGGTCGTGGTGACCCCCCCTGTATGAATGCCAGCCTTGTTCATGAGGCCATCGGCGGTGGGGATCAAGGCAAATACGCCGATGGAGCCCGTCACTGTATCCGGGTCGGCAATGACTTCATCGGCGGATAAGGACAGCCAGTACCCTCCGGAGGCCGCCAGATTGCCCATGGATACCACTACCGGCTTTCCCGCTGCCCGGGTGAGGGCCAGTTCGCGCCGAATCAGTTCCGAGGCATGGGCACTGCCCCCAGGTGAATCGACGCGCAGTACCACGGCCTTGACCTGTTCATCCTCCCGCGCCGTCCGGATCAATTCCGCAGTAGTGACCCCTCCAATCGTTCCGGCCGGCGCTTCCCCATCCTGTATCTCTCCCTCGGCGACGATCACGGCAACGCTATTGCCGCTTTTGGGATCAGGAAGCCGGGAGACATAATCATCCAGGGAAATCTGGCGAAAATCCTTGGCGTTGTCCTCCTCGTGACCATTTTTTTTCAGCAAATTGGTCAGTTCGTCGGGGGTAACCAGGGCATCGACCCAATGCTGGGCAAGCGCCAGTTTGGCGGCATTGCCTTGCATGGTGACGAGATCCTGGGGAAGGTGATCGATGGACTGGTCGATCATGCCGGCGGGTTGGTGACGCGCATTTTCGATGGAGCGATCAAAATCCGCCCAAAGTGCGTGGTAGAGGGTTTGATCCGCCTCCAGAGCGGCTGGCGATGGACCATTGGCTACAAAAGGTTCGCCGAAACTTTTGTAGGTGCCCACCCGGATCAGGTTGACCTTGATCCCGAGGCGATCGAGGGCATCACGGTAATAGTTGCGGTAATGTCCGAAACCCTGGAAGAGCACTTGCCCCAGGGGGTCGAGGTAGAGACGGTCGGCATGGGCCGCCAGAAAATATTGGCGTTGATCGTAGTGGTCTGCCCAGGCGATGACAGGTTTCCCGGTTTTTCTGAAACGGTCCAACGCGTGGGCAACTTCGTGCAGGATGGCGATTCCCGACACTTGAAGGCCATCGGTCTTGAGCAGCACGCGGTCGATGGCGGGATCCTGAGCCGCCGCATCCAGGGCTTCGAGAACGTCGCGCAACTCGATATCTCCAGAATCGTTCTGATGCAACAGGCTGGCACTCAGAAGGTTATCGGTGCGGGGGGCCGCCTGCTCTACCAGGTGAGCGTTCAGATCGATGACCAGAGTGGTTTTTGATTTGGGGGCCGGAATGCGATTGCTCAAATAGGTCGTCAGGCCGGCGGACAGGAGAATCACGAATACGAGGCTGACGCCCAATTGACCCAAGCCCATCAATCCACGCCAGATCCAGTACAGGGAACGTCCCAGCCAACGAAACGACGATGCCATGCTCACTCCTGGGGCGGTGGGAAAAAGAGGGAGGCGACCCGGGTGCCCACCAGAACGGCGATCAGCAGACTCAGCGCCAGAATGTCGCGCCATTCCAGGCTGTGGCTGTAGAGTCCTATGAACACATCGCGCAGCACGAAGACGATGGCGACTTCCGAAATGACGCGCAGACGCAAGCGGTGAAACTCCAGATAATCGGTAAAACTGCGAAACAGTTCGATCAGGACGAAGACGGACAGAATGGACTCCACCAGGGTTTGAATGGCGATTTCGTGGCGCAGGTTGCGCAGTGCGTCATAGAGGTCTACCAGAACGCTGAACAGAGCCACCCCCAAGGTGATCAGCATTACCATGATCAGGAACACGACGATGAGGTCGATCATGGAACCGTAAATTCTCAGGATGCGACCCTTGAAACCAAGAATATTTTTGAAGCGCATGGGACACTGACCCGGCAAGGATGGAAAGACACTTTCAAATCGCGTTCACGATGAGCGCTCAGGATAGCAGAAAATAATCAGGAAAATCTGCTCTGATCCGGCGTTTGTATCAAAAAGACCGTGCTAGAATTCACACGGACTGTACGCTCGACCCAGAATCTTTCATGCCAGCCAGAGGTTGATTCATGAAAAACAAATTATCGCCAACCCAGGTGGAAAAAGTCATGCGTGATAATGACTTTATCGTTTCGATGACCGACATCAAGGGACGCATTACCTACGGGAACCGGATCTTCATCGAGTTTTCCGGCTACACCTGGCAGGAACTGGTTGGCGTGCAGCATAACATCATTCGTCATCCGGATATGCCTCGATGCGTGTTCAAACTGCTGTGGGATGTCATTTCCGAAGGAAATGAATGCCACGCCTACGTTAAAAATCTGGCCAAGGACGGAAGTTTTTATTGGGTTTTTGCCAACGTTACCCCACTCTTTGATCCGTCAGGTCAAATCGAGGGATATTTTTCCGTGCGGCGAAAACCCAAGGCCGAAGGGGTCAAGGTGATGGCAGGCCTGTACCAGATGTTGCTGGATATCGAACGAAAGGCGGGCGCACGGGATGCCATCGATGCCTCCACTCAGGTTCTGTTGAAGATATTGGCGGATAAGGGAATGGGTTATGACGAGTTCGTTCTCTCGATCTGATCCTTTAAAAGTAAAAGCATTCTAAATTTTTGGGGATATCTCGGACCATGACCCACTCCTTGATTGGCAGGATGACCTTGATTTACTCGATACAGGCTGTCTTGATGGGCCTGATGGTGGTGTTGACGGCGGGCCTGGGGGTGGTTTCTCCCTGGTTGTGGGGATTCCTGCTCCCCATGTTGTTTTTGCCCTGGCTTTCGTTGCGCATTCTGACCCGATGGATGGGACCGCTCGACAAACTCAATGCGGTGGTGCGTGAGGCCGCCCAGGGACGTTTCAATAATCGTATCCTGGGGGTGGATGATAAGGGGGAACTGGGCGGGCTGTGCTGGAATATCAATGATATGCTCGACCAGTTGGGCGCGTTTTTTCGTGAGCAGGAAACGACCTTCCGGGCCAACCTCGAAGGTAAATACTACCGTACGACTCTTTCCACGGGGTTGCACGGGGGATTTCGAAAGGGATTGGAAAACCAGAATGTTTTGCTGGCTGCCATGGCAGATCAGAAGCGCCGCTCAATTTATCATGGGCTCATTTCGCGGGCTCACGACCTCAGTACGCGTAATTTGCTTCCGAACCTGGCCTCTACCCAGGAGGACATGCGCCTGATCACGGAGCGCATGCGCGCGGTTACGGACCAGGCCACCCAAACCTGTACCGATGCGGATGTCGGGAAGTCGCTCGTGGCGGAAGTCGTTCAGCGCCTGGATGATATAGCCCGTCGGGTGGATTCTGCCAACCAGACTTTATTGCAATTGAATTCACGCAGTACGGACATTCGTCAGGCAGTCGCACTCATCACCTCCATTGCCGATCAAACCAATCTGCTGGCGCTCAATGCGGCGATCGAAGCGGCTCGGGCGGGTGAGGCTGGGAGGGGGTTCGCGGTGGTGGCGGATGAAGTGAGAAAATTGGCCGAGAATACCAAACATGCTTCGAGGTCCATCGGCCAGATCATGGAAACATTGCAGCAGGAAACCCACGAGATGCAGGCGGATTCCGAAGAAATGCGTTCGAATGCGGTGCAATCGCTACAGGTCATCGGTCAGATGGCCGAGCGTTTCGCCTCCTTCAATGATTCCGCCAACAAGACATTGAGCGATGCAACCTACGCCCATGATTTGAGTTTTACTTCCTTGATCAAGGTGGACCACCTCATTTACAAACAACGGGCCTACGTCATGCTCAATCAGACTGAGGATCCAACGGCAGCCCAGGCGGTGGCGGTGGATCATCACCATTGCCGCCTGGGGCAGTGGTATGAAGGCATCGGCCAGAAAGACTTTGGTTCCCTCCAGTCTTTTCGCCTGTTGGAAACCCCGCATGCCAAAGTTCATGACAATGTTCATGAAGTTTGTCGTCTGATGACGGGTAAATGGTTGGAAGATCCCGATATCCATGACCGCATCATTCTGTTCATGGAAAAAGCCGAACAAGCCAGTCTGGATGTGATGAACTTGCTGGCCCGGATGGTGCGTGACAAACATCCCTCTATGGGACAGAACTGATCGGGATTCCGGAGCATGCCTCAATCTTTGGACCGGTCGGAATGAAAGTGGAGGCGGGTATGGCGGGGGTTTCCAAAGTTTGGCGTTTTTTTCGGGCGGGCGGGTTTGATCAGGTCAAGATCGAAACTGCCTCGGATTTGCTTGAACTCAGGCAATTGGACCAAAAGTTATGGGTTGCCTTGTCCTGTCCGGTCAAGGGACTGCAATTTGATGAACGCACACTGAATCTGATCGATACGGATCAGGATGGGCGCGTGCGGGCTCCTGAACTTTTGGCGGCCATCGACTGGGCGACGGATCGGCTGATTACCCCGGAAATTCTGGCAGAGTCCCCAGAGGGCCTGAGACTGAGCCATCTGCGCGAGGATGAGAAAGGCCGCGCACTGGCCGAACAGGCGCGTCAGTTGCTCGCGGATTTGGGCAAGACCGAGTCCGAGTCGCTGACGGTCGCTGATGTCGAGCAGGCACAGGTGCGTTTCACGGCCCGACTCCGAACGGCCTGGGAGGAGGCTTGCCCCGCCAACTTGCCGCTCGGTGAAAGAACTCCGGATGGGTACCTGATCCTGAGAAAGGTGGCAGATAAACTGGATGATTATTACTTGCGCTGTCGTATTCTGGCCTTTGAAGGAAGACAGAGTGGCGAGGTCGTCACGGAGGCGCAACATCAGGCGGTTTTCTCTTCATCCAGTGTGACCAGGGAGGCTTTGCTGGAATGGCCTCTGGCACCTATCGACAGTTCGGGGCGTCTGCCTCTGATCGAAGGAATCAATCCTGCCTGGGCAGAAGCCATGGCTTCTTTTCGGACCCAGGTGGTCGTTCCACTTCTGGGCGGGTGCGCCATGCTGAGTGAGCGTGAATGGGTACAACTCAAGGGTATCTTTGCGGAATTCGCGGCCTGGCAAGGGGCTTGTCCTGTGGAGATAGAGAATGAAACGGTTCGGGATCTGGAAAAACTGGTCCGACTGGTGCGAGACCTCATGATTCTGGCGAACAATTTCGTTTCGTTCAGGGCTTTTTATACGCGTACGGGTCAAGCCATTTTTCAAGCGGGAACGCTTTATCTGGACAGTCGCTCCTGTGAACTGTGTGTCACGGTGAATGACGCGGCCAGGCATGCAGTATTGGCCAATTTGTCGAATATTTGCCTGGTTTATTGCGATTGTGCGCGCGCTGGTCAGAAGATCACCATTGCGGCTGCTTTCACCGATGGAGATTCCGATCAGTTGCGGGTGGGGCGAAACGGTGTGTTCTATGATGCCAAAGGACAGGATTGGGATGCCACCATTACGCGTATCATCGAGCAACCCATCAGTCTGCGTCAGGCATTCTGGTCGCCTTACAAGAAGATGGTACGCACCATCAGCGATCAGTTCGAGAAATTTGCTTCCAGTAGAGCCAAGGCTGCCGATGATCTATGGGTTGGTTCTGCGGTCCCTGCGCTTCAAAAAGGGGCAGGAGGACCTTCTGCTGCGGCTCAGCAGGCTTTTGACGTGGGCAAGTTCGCGGGTATTTTTGCGGCCATCGGCATGGCGGTGGGGGCCATCGGCACTGCCCTGGCATCGGTGGCGGTCGGGTTGTTTTCCCTGGCGTTCTGGCAGATTCCGTTTGTTCTTCTGGGCGTTTTGCTCCTGATTTCCGGGCCATCCCTTCTGCTGGCATGGTTCAAGTTGCGTTCTCGTACCCTGGGTCCGATCCTCGATGCCAACGGGTGGGCGATCAATGCCCGGGCAAAAATCAACCTGCGCTTTGGGGCTTCCCTGACCCAACTGGCCCAACTCCCACCGAACGCGGAACGGACGCTGACCGATCCTTTTGCCGAGGAAGAACGTTCTGCCTGGATTTATGTGGTCTGGGGTGCAGTGGCCGTGATGGTCGTCGCTATGCTCTGGGCTGTACGGACGAGACCACATTGATTCATGAGGGTCTATTTTGAATCCCCCCTGGGGAGCCAACTCCAGGGGGGAATCTTGCCTTTATTTTTTGATTGCTTCAACGGAAACCGTGATGGTGACATCGTCACCCACGTAGGGCACGTATTTGCTCATGCCAAAGTCGGAACGTTTGACATGGGTTTCTGCATCGCCGCCACAGGCATCCTTGTGCAGGAGGGGGTGAAGCATGCACTTGAACGAAGTGATCTTGAGTGCCACTGGGTGACTGATGCCTTTCAAGGTCAGAATTCCATCGATTTCAGTGGGCGTATCCCCGGTGAATTTGACAGAATCTCCCTTGAAAGTGGCGGTGGGGAATTTCTCGGTATCCAGGAAATCGGCTTCCTGAATATGCTCGTTGAAATGATCGGAACCGGTACTCACAGAACGGGTATCGATCGTGATGTCGGCCGCACCTTTCCTGGCTACCGTATCCAGCATGATCGTTCCGGATACCTTGTCAAAGCGGCTCAACTGGGTGCTGAATCCGAGGTGGTTATAGGAGAAACGGGCAAAGGTGTGATGGGGGTCGGTGACATAGGTATCCATGGCCGCTTGAACGGATGCGGAAAGGGGGGCGAGCAGGGCGAGAATGAGTCGTGCTTTTTTCATGAATTGTCTCCTGAGGGTAGATAGTACGAATACGTACAATATAAAGGTTTGCAACCATCGATGCAAGTGTTTTGTGGTGGAAAGTCCAGGTGGATTCTGCGACAGGATGGCATAAAAGCTTTCCCTTTCAAAGAGCGGGAAGGGTACAATGACATAAGTCAAAATCCTGTGGTGGGTTTTCAATAATTTTTTGGATCAGGTGCTATTTCTCTTATGAATCTTCATGACTTGAAATCTGTATGCGGTCATTGCACCATCCGGGAGTTGTGTCTTCCCGCCGGGTTGAGCGATGAGGAGGTTCATCTGCTCGACCAGCATATGAATCATCGTCAGGCCGTGCCCAAGGGTGAATACCTTTACCGCGTCGGTGATCCTTTCCGTTCGCTCTTTGCCGTCAGTTCCGGTTTTTTCAAGACGGTATTGCTTCATGAGGATGGTCGGGGGCAGATCACCGGATTTCAGATGATGGGGGAGTTGCTGGGCTTGGAAGCCATTCATAGCGACCATCATGTCTGTGACGCCATCGCGCTGGAAGACAGTGCCGTGTGCGCCATTCCTTTTGACCAGTTTGAACAGTTGGGACAGGTCATGACCAACCTCCGGCACCGGTTCAACAAGGATTTGTCCCGGGAAATCGTCCGCGAACACCATGTCATGATGTTGCTGGGGAGCATGCGTTCAGAGGAGCGTCTGGCCAATTTTCTCATCGATCTGGCAGATCGCCATGCCGAGCGTCACCAGTCCTCCGTGGAAATGACCCTGCGCATGACGCGGGAGGACATTGGCAGTTACCTGGGGCTTAAACTGGAAACGGTCAGCCGTCTTCTTTCGCGCTTTCATGATGAAGGTGTGCTGGAAGTACGGGGGCGACGGGTGAGGATTCTTGATCGGGATGCCCTGGCATTGCGTAGGACTGAAACCCATAATTAGCGGGTTGGTGGATGGTCCTGGTCCGTGTTTCATTTCTTTTCATTGGTTGGCGGTTTGTTGTGTAAATGCAACAATCTTTCTCGAGATTGCGGCGATCCTGTAACCAACTGTTTCATTCAAGATTGATTTGCATCAGAATGCGTCCTTGTGTCCTGCGCTACCATGCGTCTGCAGGGCTTTAGGAACTGCATAAAAATTATGCCTGTCATACAACGTACTTAGGAGGGGAGTAATGAAATTTTCGACCAAAAAAACTCTGGTGGCGACCATCGCCTTGACCGCTTTGACCGGTCCATTCGTTGCGTCCAGCGCCTTTGCAGATGATGGTGAGCCCAGTCCCTGGCTCGTCCGGGTTCGGATGCTTCAGGTGGATACGCAACAGGGCAATGATGCAGGCGGCGGTATTGGTGCCGATTCGATCAAGGTGGCCAATCGTACCCAGCCGGAAGTTGATGTCTCCTACTTCATTACCCATAACATTTCTGCGGAGTTGGTGGCCTCCTATCCGCTGAGCCATCAGGTGCAATTGAATGGGAATTATATTGGTGGATTGCAGGAATTGCCGCCAATTTTGAATCTGCAATACCACTTCGATGGAATGGGCAAATTTGTTCCTTATGTGGGGGCGGGTGTGATGTACCTGCGGACCATGAACGTCTCGCTGCTGGGTGGTGCGGTTGGTCTGCAACAGAATAACTGGGGTGAGGATGTTCAGTTGGGCGCGGACTACAAACTGGACAACCACTGGTTGTTGAATGCGGATATCAAGAAAACCTGGGTTAGCGTGGGATTGGATTCCGCTGCTACCGGTGGTACGATTCTGCAACTCCATCCGGATCCCTACATTTTTGGTGTTGGGGTGGGCTACCGTTTCTAACTTGGTCGTCTAGCCGGCTTTCCCCCTCCGCCGGCGAACCTTCGCCACCGCGGCGTTGTTTTGCGGTGGCGCTTTCCTTGTCTGGCGGGGAATTACGGCTCGGTCAACCCGAGCCGTTTGCGTTTCTGCGGTTCCAGGGGCGACGCGGTAACGTGTCAAAAGTTGATTTCCGTCAATATATGGGAGATGAGCTGAGGGGATAATCACCCCATGGATCGCATTAAACCCAATTCCGAGACTTTCGTTACCCCCGAGTTGGTCGAGCGTTTCGACATTCCCGGGCCGCGCTACACCTCTTATCCGACGGCGGATCGTTTTCTGCCCGATGAGTGGGGGGCACATCTTGCCCATGCTTTGGGGAGTCGGGCAGGGACATCGGGTCATGCGCCGCTCTCCCTGTATGTTCATTTGCCTTTTTGCGCCTCGGTTTGCTACTACTGTGCCTGTAACAAGGTGATTACCAAGGACCATGGGAAGGTTTCGGAATATCTTCGTTATCTCGAACAGGAAATGGATCTGGTGGTTCCTCTGGTCGGTGCAGGTCATCGCCAGGTCGCCCAGTTACATCTGGGGGGGGGGTCTCCCACCTTCCTGGACGATGATGAACTGACCCAGTTGATGAGCCTGCTGGCTCAGCGCTTTGAACTGCTTCCCGACATGGAACGTTCCATCGAGATCGATCCGCGTACGGTTACGCCGAAAAGACTGGCGCATTTGCGTACCCTGGGTTTCAATCGGGTGAGTTTTGGCGTACAGGATTTCGATCCTCGTGTCCAGAAGGCCGTCCACCGGGTTCAGCCCTTCGAGCAGGTTCAGGCACTGGTGGAGGAAGTACGGCGTTT
>NZ_DAHVHV010000080.1:0-5448 GCF_027317285.1 Ferrovum sp.
GATGTGGGCAAAAGCGAACAGCGAGAATTGGCAAGTCGCATGGCCGTGTCAGTAGTCACCTGCACGAAGTTTCGGCGCAGTTTGAGTTGCATCATGGTATCATGTAACCACGCATGAAACCAATGGAGGGCATCGTGCCATCAATCCGCGAATCGACGGGCAAGGTAGCGCGTCACCGCGAGCGGATGCGTGCTGCAGGGCTGCGTCCTGTCCAGTTCTGGGTGCCGGACACCCGCTCGCCTGAGTTCGTGGAACGGGTGCAGCAGCAGTGCCAAAACCTCAAGGGCGACCCGGCAGAAGCCGACGTTTTGCGTTTCACCGAAGAGGCGGCAACCCACGTTGAGGGTTGGGCATGACGCAACGAGGCGATTTGGTCACGGTTTCTCTGCAGGGCGACTATGGCAAACCGCGACCAGCCTTGGTCGTTCAGTCGGACCTTTTGATGGATTTGGAAAGCGTTGTGCTCTGCCCGGTCACAAGCGATCTGCGCAATGCTGCCTTTCGCGTGACCGTGGAGCCGAATCCCGCCAATGGGTTGCGCACGCTTTCGCAAGTCATGGTGGACAAACTTTCAACGCTACCGCGTACAAAAATCAGCGAACCATTTGGCCGTCTCGATGAAGAGAGGATGAAGACGGTGGATCGGGCATTATTGCTGGTCGTCGGCGTGATCTGAGCCGCCGATGAAATGGCGGTAGGTGTCACTACCCCTCCAACTGGAGCGGTCTGAACCGATTGGACAGATATCGCGAGAAATTTTTCTTTCTGGTTTCACCTGTTTCATGAGATAGTTTCCTCATGCGCGATTTGCTGATTACCCTGATTGTTCTGTGGATACTGTTCAAAGCAGTGAAGCACCCTGCCATTGGCATTCTGGGGTGGGTCTGGATCAGTGTCATGAACCCCCACCGTTTGGCCTGGGGCTTCGCCTATGACTTTCCCTTTGCCATGATGATGGCGGCGGTTACCTTGCTGAGTTTGGTGATCACCAAGGATAAACGGCAGTTTCCCGTCACCTCGGCCACAGTATCCCTGATCCTGTTCATTTTCTGGATGAACATCACCTGCCTGTTCGCCATCAACTTCGACCAGATCTATCCTTTGTGGAGCAGGGTCATGAAGATTTTATTCATGACCCTGGTGGCCATGACGGTGTTGAACACCAAACAGCATATTCGCTGGCTGGTCTGGACTCTGGTGGTTTCCCTGGGGTATTACGGGGTCAAAGGCGGGGCGTTTACCCTGGCTACAGGGGGGGGCTATACGGTTTGGGGGCCATCAGGGTCGTACATCGAGGAAAACAATTCCTTGGCGTTGGCAACGATCATGCTGATTCCCCTGCTGCGTTACCTGCAGCTCACGGAGGAAAATGCCTGGATACGGCGGGGCCTGGTCCTGGCCATGGGGCTCTGTGCGGTCTCTGCCATCGGCTCTTATTCCCGTGGGGCGTTCCTTGCAATCGTTTCGATGAGTGTGTTTCTGTGGGCCAAAAGTCCGCGCAAACTGCCCTTGGCACTGCTCATGATCATCCTGATCCCCTTCGTGGTGACGTTCATGCCCCAGAAGTGGGAAGACCGCATGCATACCATTCAAACCTATCAACAGGATTCCTCTGCCCTCGGGCGTCTCAATGCCTGGGGCATGGCCTGGAATCTGGCGCTGGATCGACCTCTGGTGGGGGGCGGGTTTGAAATCTATGACAAGGAAGTCTTTGCCCGTTATGCGCCAGATCCGAAAAATGTGCATGCAGCCCACAGTATCTATTTTCAGGTCCTTGGGGAACATGGTTTCGTGGGGCTGTTCCTGTTCATGGCGATCGGTTTTTTTACCTGGCGCAGTGGCAGTTGGATCATCCGGGAAACCCGGGGGAAACCCGACCTGCTCTGGGCCAATACCCTGGCCAAGATGCTTCAGGTCAGCCAGATCGCCTACGCCACGGGAGGGGCATTCCTGAGTCTGGCCTACTTCGATCTGCCCTACTATGTCGTGGTTCTGATGGAGGTGACCAAACTGTACCTCAAGAATCAGCAGGAAGCGCAATCACGGGTCGTGTCTTCCCAAAGACCCGGTCCCCGGGTGATTCGTCCGGCGGAATTGTCTGTGATCCAGCGCGAGGGGTGATCCCTTGGTTGGAATTCCCCCTACTCAGAAGCCGCATGAATATTCAAGGCGATGTCAACTTCATCCATAAGCAAATTAACCCCATCGCTACTGATAATGTCTTCCTTGACATTCAGGGCTTTTGCCGATCCAGATCCAAACTTTCTTTCCTTGACTCTCCCTGAGTCCAACACAAACGACGGTTGGTTTGCCAACGTCGATAAGACCCAGGAGGAACAGCCCCATTGGATGACACCGCTAGTGACGGTGAGTCCGCGCCTGAAAGAACAATATCGCTATGACGAGATCGTACAGAATAAGGCAGGAGGAACCACACTGACTAACAACGGGGGCGGAAAGGGGTTGGAATTTATTACTTCCGAAAATGTTGCAGTCACCATCGGCCAACCTGGCTATATGAGCAACCAGACCCCTAAAACCACAACATCCGGATGGGCAGATGAATCGTTTCTCATGAAATACCGATTCTTGTCTGCCAACGAAGAACATGGCAACTACATCGTCACCGGATTCATGGGTGTCAGTCTCCCAACAGGGAGTCCCGTATTCACCCAGAACCATACCGTTACCACGCCAACCCTGGCGGTTGGAAAAGGTTGGGGAACCCGGGATCAGGGAGTGAATATACAAAGTACCTATGGCAAAAGTTTCTCTTCCGGGAACCAGAATATCCTTGGCGACCCCACCGTCTGGAATACCTCGTTTCAGGGGCATTTTTCTAACTATTTCTGGCCGGAAATCGAAACCAGTTTAACCCGTTGGGAAGGCGGAATCTTCTCCGGGAAAGATCAGTTGATCGTCACTTACGGGATCATCTTTGGCCGAATTCCCCTCGAAGGAAGAACCAGACTCACATTGGGTGTGGGGTATCAGACGGCCAACATGAGCGAATTCAGCACGTTTGGAAGTGGATGGGTCACTTCGACCCGGTTGGCATTCTGATTCGGCTCTGGACTGCAATGCGAAGACACGAGTAATTTGTCGTCCCTGAAAAATCCCTTTTTGTGTTTTTGGGATAAAACTGGTCATTTCCATAGCCCTGATACCGTGTCAGGCCACCTGTGGCGCCATGAATCCTGGAGCATCCTTCAAATACAATGCGTTACGCAAAAAAGTGTCGAACTCGGGGGGGCAATTGGCCTTGGTTGATTCTCACGATAAATTTCGTGAGAATAAATTTACTGTGATTTTTAGCCTGTCACGAATTTTGCCAAGGGATTTTGCAACAATGATTGTTAGCAACATCGATACAGCATATCCGATGAATTCGTACTGTTTGATTTTTATGAAAAGATAGGTGTGTATCAAATAAATTTCCAGGATACATCCCGACAATGTTGAAGAAACGAGAGAAAGGATATCTGGCAGCCTTTGCACGAGAAAAATATTGCAAAGTGCGACGGCCGAAACAAGTATGAGGTAGTAGTTGAGGGAATTTATTCCCCATAACTTGTTGAGCGCCAGCATCATCGTTGCGCTTGAAATCAGAATACCAGATCCCCAGATAAAAGGCAGTCTTGCTTTAATCGTCGCAATGTAGGCTCCGAATAAAAACCCGAATAAGGTCATCCAGAGTTCATAACCTACAAGTACAGTGAAGTTGAGATAAGTCGTGATGCCCAGCATGAGCATAATGAAAAGGAACGCTCGCCTGGGATTTCTGTTGATTCGTTCGATTGCTGGATACGTGATATAGAACAGCCACAATGCCGCAAGGAACCACAACCCGTTTCCAAACGGACTGTGGTTGTGAAAACCGAGCCAGGGAAGGATGGCATTGAGGCCAACTATTCCCAACAGCGTATCGTATGAAAATATCCCGCTTTTTGCCTGGATCAGGAACAGCAGCAGCAAGAAACAGTTTGTGACTGCCAAACTGTAGCCGAGTCGAGTCAGTTTCGCCTTCCAGAATTTACTTTTGGAAAAATTTCCGTAGTACTTGGAAGCCGAAAAATAGCCCGAGGAAAATGCAAAAACGAACAGGGCGACAGTGGTGGGTATCCATAACAACGTGCCGGTGAAATAGTGCGCTGTAGCCACCATCAGAATGGACAACACCTTTGCGGCAGAAAAATTATAACTAATATCGCTGGATTTCTGATCATTGGACATACGCCGCTCCCCCTCCTTGTTCATGGTTTCTGCAAGGAAGCGACTAGATTTGTCACATAGGCCTTCATGCAATATTTGGATTTGTACATCGCATTTGCATGGGCACCGAGTTTCTCCCTGAGATCCTGATCACCGAGCAGTCGTTGTATGGCTTCCCGTAACTCGAAGACATCTCCCCGCTCCACCAGAAGTGACTCGACGCCTTCGGTGACATATTCCTTGACGGTAGGGGTGCGGGTGATGATGGTGGGTTTGGAGAAGGCCATGGCTTGGATCAGCACCATTTGCCCCGCTGAAATATCGTTGACGTTAAGAGGAATAACCACGAAAAGTGCGTTTTGAAGTTCTTGTACATATGCCTTGTCGTAGCAGTTGCGCAATAACAGGACATTGGTGGGAACTTCCAGTCCGGTGAGAGCGGATTCGCTATCGCACACCACATGCAGCGCAATTGGGAGGGAGGCGACGGCTTTGAACAAAGTGTCGTAATCCCGTCCGGAACGGCCGGCAGCGAGGATGTAGCCCCCGGAGTCGGGGAAGTTCCTTTTTTCGGGAGTGTGCTGCTCTGCGGAATTATCCTCGCCAACGGAAATATGAAGACCGTAGGGGATATATTCAAATCGGGTATGTGAGGACTTGAAAATTTCTTTATAGCGTTCAACCTCCAGGGACGAATGGCAGATGGCCTGGTCGGCGATGGAAAATACGAACCGGAAGTAAAGTCCCCGCAACCAGTTGACGAGGGGCTTGGGTCGACGAGTGAATATAAAACCGAGCAATACGATATTCGGACGTTTCCGGAAGAGCAGTGCGCGGAAAAATCCGAATACGATGACTTCGATGTGCGACCCCACAACCACGGTATCGGGGTAGGGCTTGCTCAAAAGCAATGAACGAATTGCCGATGAAACGGCGAATTTTATGACCTTGGGCCAACCCAGCAGCAACAACCAGATCCTTGAGTGGTATCTCAGAATGACTTCCCCAGGAAAAAGGCAATGGGGAACCTCCAATGCAGCCAGTTCTTTTGCAAAGGGAGAGTTTCTTGCCTCTTTCGAGAAGGTCGGGAAAAAATGGATCATTCGATTAAATCTCCGGTCACGACCATCGTTTGTTTCTTCCAGAGTTCTTGAGGAAGCAGGCAAGGAAGGAGAAACCCGGATTACAGTCCTTACTCATTTTTCCAGACGCCTGCTTTTTGCAACTTCTGGCGCA
>NZ_DAHVHV010000081.1:0-5383 GCF_027317285.1 Ferrovum sp.
ATCTTGTCGCGGATGCGTTCACCCGTGACTTCGCGCTCAAACTGGGCAAAAGACAGCAGCACATTCAGCATCAACCGCCCCATGGAGGTGGTGGTATTGAATTGCTGCGTGACCGATACGAAAGATACCCCATGGCGCTCGAACACCTCGACCATCTTGGAAAAATCAGCCAGGCTGCGCGTCAAGCGGTCGATTTTGTAGACCACCACGATGTCGACCAACCCGCGCTCGATGTCAGCCATCAGGCGTTTTAATGCGGGACGTTCCATGTTACCGCCGGAGAATCCCCCATCATCGTAGTCGTCACCCACCGGAATCCAGCCCTCGGATCGTTGGCTCGCAATATAGGCCTGCCCCGCTTCCTTCTGGGCGTCGATGGAATTGAACTCCTGGTCCAGCCGTTCGTCCGAGGACACCCGGCAGTAGACCGCACAGCGTTTGCGTGGCTTGCTGGTGGCAATTTGTTGGGTCGTGCTCATCTCACACCTCCCTGATGACCCCGGTCAGAAAGCCCGAAGAACAAGGGCCCTGACCAGTGCGTACCGGTAATCTGCCGCGCCACGGCGGTCAGACTTTTGAAGGGCTTCCCCTCATACTCAAACAGTCCTTCAGCAGTAACCAGAACCTTATGCTCCCGTTCGCCCCACTCTCGTAGCAATAAGGTGCCCGGTGCAAAATTGAATTCTCTCGGGCTGGCGCGCAGTTTTATTTTCGAGTGCTTGGCCCCGATGGCTTCGAGCCGCTGGCGTGTCGTCGAGGATAATCCCCCCAAGGCTTCTTCCTGCAACTTGTAGGCAACCCGGGATTCAATGAATACCCGGTTGGGATTGATCGGACGGCTTTTGAAATACCGGTCCCAGATCGTCCAGAGTTCTGCAATCGGCATTCTGGACAGGGCTGATATACGGGACGCAATGGATTCTTGTTGATCGCTCATGACAAATTCTCCGGTGGATAGGAGGTTGTATGAACGCTCTGGTCGGGCATAAAGCCAAGTCCAATCTCTCTCTGTTTTTGGTCTTCTCCAGTGAGGGTGCGAATAATGGCCGCCGCAAGGATGGCGGTAATTTCGCCAACTCTGGTGGCCCCAGACATCCTGGACGGGTTCGTGAGTTCGATATTTTTCATGACTGCTCCATGGAATTGCAACTGTCATGGATAATGACCCCGAATTTCCGAACAGGATGGCAACGTAGGGTAATCAATCAAGGAGAAAGTAAGTGGCCAGGAAGTCTCTCAAGAACAGCAAGCACCTCGTTGATTTGATCGGATCGGCAACGGTGCCCGCCATCGCTCAACTTTCTCAGGTCGACAAATTCGCCTTCCTGGCTGCGGTGGACGCATCGCTCCCGCCGGCACAAGCACGACTGGCGCTCATTGAAGTCTTGGCAACGGTCAGCCCCGATGTCCTTGCCGTTGCCGACCAGGAGTCCATTCGCTTCATGCAGTTGGCCAGGTTCCAGTCAGAAGCATTGTTGGAACACGCCTATGCCACCCTCGAATTCGAGGGATACCCCGATTTATCGAACTTCGACCGGAAAGCGGATGCCATGACGCGCCTGGTCTGGCTACGAACAATGGCCCCCAAGATTTTTGATCAGATCGAAACGATCTACCTGACCCATCACTTTCACGGCCACAAGAAATTCCAGGGGTTCACCGTTCGCGAAGGAGATGGCAGGGATTTTGTCTGGGGCGAAGATGTCGAGCAAAAACTCCATGCCGCTGTGGGCGAGATTCTCACCCTGGATGACGAGACGAAGGCCAGTTGCGAACTGATCCATTTCGAGATGGAGGAAGGGAACGATGCTGAAAAACGCAGGCTCCACTATCTGGTGGTGTACCACCCCGGAAAGATGCGTTTGCTACATCAAATGAAGGATCGCCAACGCGACCTGCTTCATTTCATTCCGGCGCTGGAGGCGACACTCGTCTATGACCCTGCCAACAACATGGTCCATGTGCTCTCGGATCGGTCGTCCGTGGCGAAGCAGTTGGCTGATCGCTTTTCTCAGATCGGCTTCGAGAAGCCTCTTTCCCGGCAGCCGGTTGACGCCATGAATTTTGAGTTGTCCATGTTCAAGCGACCGATCGATCTCGCTATGGCGCAGGCCCCCGGCGCGCTCATCGAAGACGGATGGATCTCTGCCCTGACCATGACTCTCGGACATACCCGCCATAGCGTCACCCTGAATATGGCCTCCAGCGACAACATCTGGAATGTATCCGCCCACCATTTCGGCGCCCACAATCCGATCACCTGCTGTCGTTCGGTGCAGGAGGTGGAACTTTCCTTCATCGTGCGATTCGATGGTGAAACAGAGTCACGAGCATTGGATATCACGGTCGGTCAGCGCGGTTCCTGCAATCTGCTGACGCTGCCAGACCCACGACTACGCCAGTGTGGTGAGGACATCCTGATGTCGCTCGGCGTGATGACACGGGTGGAGCCGGAAAAAATCGGTGCAGACCTGGCATTGTTCCAAGCCGAGATGAAGTTGCTTGACCTGGCCTCTGATGAGGTCGATGGACATCTGCTGAACGTGCTGCAGTTACCAACTGCCGATCTCGTCAGCAAGGGCCTCCTGAAGAAAAAGGCTCCGGGCGACTTGATCACTGTGCCCGTGGAAGATTCTGAAGGTCAAAATGGATTCCGTCGACTTCTGGTTCAATCAAACAGCACCAGCACCTGGGCTCAGGACGAATTATCAGGCAAAAGGTACGATCTCACCGATGGTGATCTATGCCGCTACATGGTGGACAAATCCTATCTCCGCGAACGCTTGGACACCTTGCTCAAGCAACAACTGATCGACCATGCATGTTTCCCGGATGAGCAGGAACCCTTTGTCATCGGGAATTACCAGATGGGGGACCAGCGCCTGCCGGTCGTCCTGGTTTCGCATCTTTGGGATGCCAGGCATGCCGACAAGATGGATACTGCTTTGCGTCAGGAAAACCTCGGCCTGAGCATCGTACTCACCACGACCGACAATACCTCTCGCCGGTTCCTAGGCCCGGGTATTGTGGTTCCACTGAATACGATCCAGGTGGAGGATGATGACGGGGTTGCGCTCGACTTAACGCGGATCGAGGGTGAAGTTCGCCGGAGACAAAATGCCGCCGGGACAACCGATGTTCCCAAACTGATCAAGGACGATGCACGGAATGCTTTGCTGGTCGGCCCTTGGCCAGATCCGTGGGCACTCACAAAGAAAGAATGGATCGATGTCGTTGAAATTCTCGTGGATGCCTGGACATCACACAGGGAAAAATGCTCGAAGTTGCAATTGGAAAACGCGGCAAAAGTGCCCATGCGGTCAATGAGGGAGTTTTTCAGAGGTGCGCCCGAATGGAAAAACTACATCCGTGGTGCTGATGGAAACGACAAACCTCGTCAGTGGGAACTCAACATCGGCGTGCCTGAATATGTGAGAAAGACCATCCGCCAAGTCTCAAGTATTCCCGCAGATGAGTTTATCGAGCAGTCTGAAATCGCTTGAGGATCAACAGGATGTAATTTCTGCGTAATTTCTGCGAGAACTCTGCGTAATATCGCGGGACCCTATGCGATGAAATGGGGGCACTTCAACCAAAGGAGTGCTCCAAATGCAAAACCAATTCCCTTTCAAACAATCCAGACGGCACTCTCGCCGTCCGCTCGCCCAGAACTGTACTCAGCGCATCGCCCTCGACGAAAACGAACTCGCATCCCGTTGGGGGTTGTCGGTCAAGACCTTGCGCCGTTGGCGACAGGAACAGCTCGGCCCCGTTTTCTGCAAGTTGGGCGCCCGGGTCACTTATCTGATCACGGAAGTCGAAGCGTATGAACGGCGCGTCTCGCGATTCTCCACCTCAGTTCGTGTCTGCGCGTGAGGGGAATGACATGGACAAAATCGTGATCACCCCTCTGGAAATGCAGGATCTGTCTGTCGAACAGATCGCCTGTCTATCCCACCATCACCTGCAGGAACTCCATGTTTCCTTAACCGAACTGACGACCCGGGTCGAACGCGCCCGTGAAACCCTGGAGACCGCCCTGGAGCAACGATTCGGAGAAAAAGGTCGTGAAGTTCTCAAGAAATCCAACCGTGACTTTGGCGTGGTCCATTTTTCTGATGGTCCACTTCGCGTGACTTACGAGGTGCTAGAGGGACAGTTCGCTCAGCCCTGCCCTATCAAACCCATCAAAGCGTCCTTTCGGCTCGCGCTCATCGGGGAGGATGCATGATGAATGAGATGGAATTTCACCCGGTGAGTGCGCTTTTCCCGGAACTACCTTCAAACGAGTTTGAAGCGCTGGTGGCCGACATTGCGCAGAACGGCCTACGGGAGCCTATTCATGTGATGGGCAAGGCGATCATCGATGGTCGGCACCGTTACCGCGCCTGTCTTGCGGCCGGAATCGAGCCGCAGTTCATACAGGTTGCTGAAAACGCTGATCTGAACGCCCTTGTGATCAGCCTCAATCTGCGCCGTCGGCATCTGTCCGAGAGCCAACGGGCGATGGTTGCGGCCAAACTGGCAAGTATTGAACGGGGTCACTTCAATGGGAACCAGCATGTGGTATCGGCAAATTTGCCGATACCAACGCTCCGGCAAGGCGCTGCGGCTGATCTGCTCAATGTTTCAGAACGCAGTTTACGTAATGCGCGAACGGTTCAGGCCAGTGGGATTCCAGAACTCGCCAGCGCCGTAGAGCAAGGCGATATCTCCGTCTCGGCCGCAGCCGCTGTCGCGCGCCTACCGGAACCGACACAGCAGGAAATCGTGCGTCGCACCCCTGATGAAATCCGCTCCATCGCCCGTGAGGTGCGAGATCGCATCCACGACGCCGGTGTGGTTGGCCCTTCGGCGGTACGTATCTTTGACAAGGTCGCCCAGGAGCAACGACTCACCGGCATCGAACAGTGCGCCGTGGTCTATGCCATCAAGGCTGATACTCCCGATCTCCCCACGCCATCCGAGGCACGCCGCATCGCCATTGCAGGCGATCCGGGGCTGATGGTGCTGGCTTCCGATGGCCGCTACCACATGGCGCCGGGGGACCCCGAGGAGAACACGCGCTTCGAACGCTGGCTCGTATTGCGCGAAGGGCTCGAACCCCTTGGCATCATGCCGCTCTCCCCTACGGAGGCCATTGCCTCGATCCCGGCTTATCAAAAACAGAATGTCACCGCCTGGCTGGCTCACGCAGTGCCTTTCCTCAATCAACTGAACCAGCTCTGGAGTCAAAGCCATGCGCAATCCTGATCTCACCCATCTGCGGGAAGCCGTGCGCGCCGAAATTGCACGGGCCTTCAAAGCCGCGGGATTTGCCAGGCCCCGCGACATTGCCCGGCAGGTCTGCGCCGCCCACCCGGAGAATATCTCCGCGCTCGGC
>NZ_DAHVHV010000082.1:0-5341 GCF_027317285.1 Ferrovum sp.
TCGTCGTCTTCAATCTCCATGACGACAATATACCACCCCCTGTTTATTTGTTACAGTAATTTCTTAACGACTCCTAAGCCCGACAGGCTGCTAGACAGCGGAACGGCGGAGGTATGCGGATAGCCGCCCATTTCGCCGAACGTCATGCGGCGAATGCGTTGCATCTTCGGTGATTCCATCTTACAATCGCCGCATGAAAAAATGAAGTAACGACAGACATGCGCCTGATTTTCAGCCGAAAAGGTTTCGACTCACAGTATGGAGGTGTAGCCAGCCCGATCCTGCCTAATGGGCTGATGATTCCATTGCCGATTCCATCATCCGACCAACATCAAATTGGCATGTTAGGGATCGATGGAATCGACCTCGGCGCACTTGTCGGTGATCTCACAAACAATCGAATTGATGCGCAGACCACCGTCCATATTGATCCTGACCTGCACGGTCCGATGCTCACGCGCGCTATGGGATGGCGACCATCATTCGGACAAATTGCATCGGCGCAAGGTCATTTGCAGAAGCAAGGTGTTGGTCCAGGCGACTTATTTCTGTTCTTCGGTTGGTTCAGGAAGATAGAGCGAATCAACGGGAGTTGGGGCTACATGTCTGGAAGCCCGGACATGCACATCCTGTTCGGCTGGTTACAGGTCGGCGAGGTACTCTCGGTGACGGGCCGTGTGCAGGATGTCGTACGCTGCCACCCCTGGTTGCGCGAACATCCGCACATAGCGGCTGCCGACCGTTTCAACAGCACGAACAACACAATCTACGTGGCTGCGGAGTCATTAACCTTAGGAGGCGCGAACACAGGGCGTCCTGGTGGCGGTATATTTGAGCGATTCACTCCGTCATTGCGGCTGACGGCAGTTGACCGGAAACGCTCGTGCTGGAGTCTCCCGATTTGGTTCATGCCTGTCGATGGGCAGCCCGCACTGTCATACCATGGAAAACCATCTCGCTGGGTAGCCGATAACGACTCTGTGTTGTTGCAAACGGTCGCCAAGGGGCAAGAATTTATTCTCGATTGCGATTACTACCCAGATGTCACTGGATGGCTGACCACGTTATTCAGTGAATCCCTACCAACCCATATTGCCGAGGTGCCATGACGCCACGCATCTTTCGTTATGTCGTTCGCTATGACGGAGGTTCCGCCCCACGTCCATATGGTGGTGTCTGCACTCTCGCCATATGCAAACCAGGCATTCGCAGAGGCGCTGCGATCAACGACTGGATTATCGGATTCCGGAGCTGCGCGCACGATACGGTCGTGTATGTGATGCAAGTAGCCGACCAGAAATCACTCGGCGAATACTGGTACGATGCGCATTTCCGCGATCGCCGCCCCGGCGCCTCACCAGTACCCGACAACATTTATCAACCCGACGCGAACGGTAATCTTGAACAAGTACCAAATAAGGTTCATGACCTCGGCAATAGGGATACGGACATCAGCGGCACCAACGCTCTTATAGGAGTACGCTTCTGGTATTTTGGCGCAAACAGTCCAACGCTGCCAATGAATCTCATTCATCTCGTTCCTTATGCCAGAAATTATACTGTCTATAAAAAACGGCAAGCAGACGATGTCAAAAATCTTGAGCACTGGCTTGAAACGTGGCCATGCGGGGTGCACGGAAAGCCGATCAACGCTAGCCCCGAAATGCTGGCTTGGCTTGCATCTGCAAAAACGGACGAGATGCAGTCTCCAGTGAATAGAAATACGGAATGCAATCGTAGTGTCACTGATTCAGAACCCCAAACCAGCGCCTCTACCACGCGGTGTCGGCGCTAACCTTCCTTGACTTCTCAGTCGATCTGCAGTTCAGGCGATGCTATAGATGCGCTCGCCACCTTCCGGTTTCTCGGAGGTGATGGAAAGCCCCAGTTTCTTCTTGAATGCACCGGCGAAGGTGCCGCGCACCGTGCGCTGTTGCCAGCCCGTAGCCTCGCAGATTTGCGCGATAGTCGCACCCTCGGGCCGCTTGAGCATGCTGATTACAGTGGCCTGTTTGCTGTTGTCGCGGGTACGACGAACCGGTGTTTGAGATTTATCTCCCACCTCAGCCGATTTGATGATTTCATCGAGGGCTTCGGCCGTAATTGGTCCCAGACGCGGAACTCCGAGGGCATCGTACCCTTCTGCGGCAATAAACCAGTCGCTGCTCAACGGGGTGATGAGGGCCCGGTTGAACAATCCTTCAAGAACCTTCTTGCGCGCTCCGCCCTTGATGTTTTCAGGAAACTCGACGATCTTGCCATCGGTCTTCTCGTGGGCGTAATTCAGGATGAAGAATTGAGCAATGGTGAGTTCTGTTTTCATGATGGCTCCATGGTGGGTTGGTGGTGAAGCCATTTACGCTCTGTTCAACATCAAAGCCAAGCGCAAACAACATCATTTTTTTGTTCTTTTTGAGCACTCATGGCACAGCGCGCTCCGACTCCCTGTCGTTACCCAAACTGCCGCCAGTTGGTAGGCAAACCAGGCTATTGCGAGCAACACCTGCAACAGGTTCGTAAGCAATGGGATGACCGACGAGGCAATGCTTCGGCGCGCGGTTATGGCTCGCGGTGGCAAAGGGCTCGTGCGGTATTTTTGTCTTACCACCCGCTTTGTGCCGAGTGCAATCGTCAGGATCGGGTCACACCGGCCTCGGTGGTGGATCACATCAAACCGCATCGAGGCAATCAGGAATCATTTTGGGATACAAAAACACTAGTGTCCGGTTAATTAACGATGCGAAACGCTGTAACCCATGACTGACGCGGGATTCCGAGCGATAAAGGGTGGTGTCGATTTGAATGAAAAACGCCAATTCGGGCAGAATTCTGGGATTTTTCCCAGAGGCTGCCATGAACGCTGGAAAGACACTTTTCGCCCAAATAATGGATTTTCTGCCTTGGACAACCTTCAATCGATATGTCAAGAGGTACGACGGCGACTGCGGTGTTCGCACCATGACTTGCGCAGAGCAGTATCGCATCATGGCGTTTGCTCAACTGACCTACCGCGAAAGTCTGCGGGACATCGAAGTCTGCCTTGGCGCTCAAGCCGGAAAGCTTTACCACATGGGATTTCGCGGAACGATGAAACGTTCGACCCTGGCCGATGCCAACGAGTCTCGCAACTGGCGAATTTATGCCGATTTCGGGCAACGGCTGATTGTTCAGGCGCGCGATCTTTACATCAAGGACGACCTTGGTCTGGATTTGACGAACACCGTTTACGCGCTCGATTCGACTACGATCGACCTGTGCTTGTCGGTATTTCCATGGGCGCATTTTCGCACCACCAAAGCCGCTGTGAAGATGCATACACTGCTCGACCTGAAAGGCAATATTCCGAGTTTCATCCATATTTCCGACGGCAAGATGGCCGACGTACATGCCCTCGACCTGTTGCAGCCGGAACCTGGCGCAATCTATGTCATGGATCGGGGTTACGTCGATTTCAGCAGGCTTCACGCGCTGCACTTGGCTGGAGCGTTCTTCGTCACACGAGCCAAATCCAATATGAAGGCGCACCGGGTTTATTCGGAAAAAACGGATCGCTCGACCGGCATTATTTGCGACCAGACGATTGCGCTGGACGGCTTTTATACCAAACAGAACTACCCCGTGCATCTGCGTCGCATTCGCTTCAAGGATGGCGAGTCCGGCAGGACGCTGGTCTTCCTCACCAATCAGATGACGTTGCCAGCCGCGACTATTTGCGCGCTGTACAAGAGCCGATGGCAGGTGGAATTGTTTTTCAAATGGGTCAAGCAGCATCTTCGGATCAAATGTTTTTTCGGCACGTCAGAGAATGCGGTCAAGACACAAATCTGGATCGCCGTATCGGTTTATGTTCTTGTCGCCATCGTCAAAAAACGCCTCAATTTGGACGCTTCGCTCTACACTTTGCTACAAATTTTATCACTCACCCTTTTCGAAAAAATCACTTTACAACAAGCACTTACAAACACGGGCGACACTTTTGATCAGTACCAATTCGATAACCAATTGATTTTAGATGGAATTTAACCGGACACTAGTGATACAAAAAACTGGCAAAGCCTGTGCAAGCCCTGCCACGACCGCAAGACGGTCAAAGAGGACGGAGGTTTTGGCCGGTCGCCGCCGCCAGGCGCAACCTCGGCGCAAAAAACCAACCGGTAGGGGGGTCATTTCCTTCGGGCCGCCCGGTGCCAGACCGCGCGCCTGCCCAGATTTTTGCGCGTGCAAATTCAAAATGTTTTTTTTGGGTAAAACGCCCCGGACTCCGCGCCAGTGCTGGATTTGACGGCTTTTCTGGGGGCAGGTAGAAATCAAAAAGGATTCTTTATGGCTGCTGGTGGCAAACGTTACGGCGCAGGACGCAAACCTCTGCCTATGGCAGTGAAGAAGATCAAGGGAACGCTGCAGAAGTGCCGCACCAATCTGAGCGAGCCAAAGCCCACCGGATTGTTGGGGGATCCTCCTGACTACATGACGGAAACTGCCCAGGAGGCCTGGCGCTACGCCGTGTCCAATGCGCCTGCCGGATTGCTGTTTCCGCTGGACGCAGCGGTACTTGAACGGTGGGCCAATTGTGCGGGAATGTACCGGGAGGTCTTGGCCAAGATCAACCAATCCGGGATCGGCGGCATGCTGATCAAGACGCCCAGCGGCGTCCTGCGCCGTTCACCCCTGATGGATGTAATCCGGGATCTGGCTATGGAAATGAAGGGGTATGAGTCGGAGATGGGCTTTACCCCGGCCAGCCGTGCGCGGGTGAGCGTTGTGCCGGGCGAAGTCAAGGAGCACAACCCCTGGGATGACATTGCTTGAGCGCGATTATGCCAAAGAGGCCAGCCGATATGCGCGCGGGGTAATCGAAGGGAACATCGAGGCATGCCGCTGGGTTCGCCGGGCGTGCCAGAGGCAACTGGGTGACCTGACACGATACAAGGGCAGATCAAGTCCCTTCCGCTTCAATCCGCTGCTCAAAAATAAGGCTGGTCGCAGTTACCGTCCCGCCGATAATGTCTGCGCCTTTATCGAGTGCCTGCCCCATGTGAAGGGACCGTTGGCGGGACAACCTATCCAGTTGGAACCCTGGCAGGTGTTCATCCTGTCCACGGTGTTCGGGTGGGTGAAACCTGATGGCAAACGCCGGTTCCGGCGCTCCTACATCGAGGTACCGCGTGGGAATGCCAAGTCCACGCTCTCCTCTGCCGTGGGCCTGTATATGCTGGCCGCCGATAATGAAGGTGGTGCAGAGGTGTATTCGCTGGCCACGACCCGCGATCAGGCGCGCATCGTGTTTGGGGATGCACAGACCATGGCGCGCAAAAGCCCCGGATTTCGGGGCCGATTTAAA
>NZ_DAHVHV010000083.1:0-5248 GCF_027317285.1 Ferrovum sp.
GCCAAAAGCCACGGGCAGCAGACACAGGATCCACGCCGAAACCCGCCCTTCCGCCGACAGCACCCGGATGGTACGCCGCAATTTCTGGCGTTCACGCATCAACTTGGCCAACTCCTGCAGCAAGTTGCTCAGGCTACCTCCCGTATCCAGTTGAATCAGTACCGTCAGGACAAAATAGCGCACATCCATCAACTCGACCCGCTGGGCCAGGCCCAACACAGCCTCGCGAATGGAGGACCCATAGGTCACTTCATCCGAGGTCATACGGAATTCACTGCCAATCGGTTCCGGACTTTGTTGCCCGACCACCCGAAAAGCCCCGGAAAATGCGTGACCGGCCCGCAGGGACTGGGCCAGCATATCCAGGGCATCCGGCAACTGCTCCTCGATTTTGGTGCTGCGTGCATGCACCCAGTGCCGCAACAGGGCAAGAGGCGCAAAAACCCCTGCCCCCCCCAGGAAGAGCGCCAGAAAACCCAATCCCAGTCCCCACCCGAGCCCCAGCCCCAGTATCCCGCTCACCCCCATATATCCCAGCATTTGGGCCACAGTCATCTTTTTCCCGCTCCGACCAATCAGCAGGTAAAGGGCTTCCAACCGGTGAAATTGTTTCAGTTTCTCGTCCAGCGCGGAATTCTGGGCATAGGCTCCCTTCTTGATCCAACTTTTTTCAACCGTCGGCATGTCGTCCATGATGAGGCTGAAGCGCATCTTGAATCGTTTTGAATGATCTGCCGCCGAACGATTACCGAAGAAGGTCAGCGTAAACTCCAGCAGCCCAAACAGGGCCAGAAACCCCATGATCAGCAGCAGATAACCCCAAAAGTCGAGAGTATTCATCGCGAGGCATCCGGGTCAAACAGACGTTCCGGCAATGCCGAGCCATGGGATAACAGACGATCCATGAACCGGGGTCTGACCCCCGTTGCCCGATGGCGCCCCAGGACGGCCCCGTCTGCAGCAATGCCGGTTTGCTGGAACTTGAAAATTTCCTGCGTGGTGATCATGTCCCCTTCCATTCCCGTAATTTCGAGAATGCTCATGACCTTGCGCTTCCCGTCGCTGAGGCGGGAGGCCTGGATGATGGCCGTCAGGGCCGACACGATGGTCTGACGCAAGGGTCGAACCGGGATGGTGATCCCCGAGATTCCCACCATGTTTTCCAGACGACTCAGGGCATCGTGGGCATTATTGGCGTGAATGGTGGCCATGGATCCTTCATGCCCCGTATTCATCGCCTGAAACATGTCGATCACTTCGCCCCCCCGCACTTCCCCGATGATGACCCGATCCGGTCTCATCCGCAAACTGTTGCGAATCAGGGCCCGCTGGTTGATTTCCCCCGTCCCTTCCACATTGGGCGGACGGGTCTCGAGACGGACCACATGGGGCTGTTGAAGGCGCAGTTCCGCGGCATCTTCGATGGTCACCAAGCGTTCGTCGTCCGGGATGAAACTGGATAACACATTGAGCAGGGTCGTTTTTCCGCTCCCGGTTCCGCCCGAGATCAGGATATTCAGGCGAGACTTGACCATGGCAGCGATCAACATGGACATTTCCGGGGTCATGCTGCCGTAATCCACCAGATCGTGCACACTGAGGGGAACTGCCGGAAAGCGACGAATGGACAGGGCCGCCCCATCCAGCGCCAAAGGTGGGATGATGGCATTGACCCGTGACCCATCCGGCAAACGGGCGTCCACCATGGGGCTGGATTCATCGACCCGGCGCCCGATGCGCGACACGATCTTGTCGATGATGCGGATCAGATGTTCCTCATCCGTGAACTTGACGTTGGTCAGTTCCAGTTTTCCCTTGCGTTCCACAAATACCGTGGAGGGGCCATTGACCAGGATATCGGAGATGGTCGGATCTGCCAGCAATGGCTCGAGGGGGCCCAATCCCATGACTTCATTCTGAATCGCCGTCACCAGGGCGCGACGTTGGCTGTCACTCATCTCGAGATGGCGTTCCTTGATGGTCTCCTCAACAAAACTGGCCAGACGCTGGCGCAATTGTTCGTCGGAGATTTGCTCCATCATGGACAAATCAAATTTCTTGAGCAGGTCCTGATGGATCTGCGACTTCAGGCGAGAGGCTTCCGCATCCACCCGATGGACGGTGGGAATTGCCACCTCCCGTCCACCTCCCGTTGCTGGCGGAGGTACGGAAGAATTCAGTAAATCACGCAATAGGGACACTTTGATCCTCCTTCTATCACGCGCCCAATCCTCTGTTTCAGGAAGATTTGAACAGCGAAGTAAATTTACCCAACAATGAATGGGAATGGTCGGCGTTCACCACTTTTTCCTCGGATTTCACGCCCAACAACTGGTTGCTCCACTGGATCAGCGCCTGCGTCAAAACCCCCTGGGGGGCAACCTCCATGAGTGGCTTCCCGGTGTTGATCGAGGTATTGACGTTGAAAAAGTCATTGGGCAAGCGCACGACAAACTTGGCTTGAAGGGCATTCTCGATATCCTTCATGGGCAGATCGTCCTTGTTACCCTGGCGATTGGCCACCAATTGAATCTTGGACTCGGGGTAATGCAAGGCCCGAAAGGTGCGCTGCAATCGCTGCATGCCACGCACAAAGGGAAGGACGGTCTGCATGACCGGAAAAACCACATCCGACCGATCCATGACCCGCAGCGCAATGGGTTCCAGGGTACGGGCCAGATCGATACAGATGAAATCATAATGGCGCACCGCCACGGAAATGATGTCATCCACCTGATCCGGCGTGATCCCCACGGACATTTCGGGATTCTGGGGGGCCCTCAACAACCAGAAAGTCTGCTCGATCTGAATGCTGGCCGATTCGATGACCGGGCCGGACAAGTGGGAACGCGCCACCAGGTCTGCAATGCTTTTGATGCTGTCATCGTCAGTCAGACAAAAGGATGCATCGGAAAATTCCAGGTCCAGATCGATCATCAGGACCCGTTTTTTATGCACCTTGGCCAAAATGTAAGCGAGATTGCTGGAAATGAAGGAAGCGCCACTGCCCCCCTTGCTGGGAATGAAGGAATAGACCTTCCCGCCTCGCAAGGCACCCTCGAAAGCTGCCTGACGGCTGCGTGCCCGTTCCACCACTTCGCTCAACCGCTCCTCGAGTTCGGCCAGGTACAAGGCATCGCGCACCCCCACCCGCATGGCCTGAACCAGAATCCGCTCGATCCGTTCCGCACAGATCAGGATCGTGCTGGAATGGGGATGTTGCAGGTTGAACTTCTCGATATTGGCCCAATCCGGTGCTTCCTCCTCCGCCCCGTCGAGAATCAGGAGGTTGGCGTTGGCAATGTCCGGCATGTCGAGATCGAGACGGTGAGCGGGCCGGTTCACCAGTTCGATCTGATCATTGTCCCGCGCGCCAAGCAGCGTCACCTTGATTCGGTGAAGCAAAGCGTTATTTTTAGAAACAACCGTGATCTTCATCGATGTGCCCACTCAACCCGGAAAATCATGCTCAGTAGGAACCCGTCGGATTCGTCACAGGCGCCGCCGTCGGGCCTGCTCCCGCAGCAGCCGCTCCCATCCCCACGGAAAGAGAACTGGACAAGGATTGGGGATGCAGGTAGGAATAGATATAATTGTCCATGGCCGCCTTGGTAGGCGCGCCATCCAGTGCAGTGGGGGCAGTACTCCCCTGCCCAGGCGGAGTTACGGAATGCAAGGCAATATTATTGCGTACCGCTTCACCAAAGCGTGGATCCCCCTCATATTCGGCACACCCCACCAGCATCAGTAGCGAGAGCAGTCCCATGACTGACCGGATCGATGTCATTTTTCATCTCCTTCCATTTTGCCCTCGAGTTGGAACTGGGTTCGGGTCGGGGGCTTGAAACTGTCCGAAGGCAGGGCAACCCGCTCCGTCGTCCCTTTGACGAGATGGGGGGTCACCACAAAAACCAGTTCGGTTCGATTGTGTTGAAACTCCGAACTGCGAAACAGGGGGCCCAGAATGGGCAGTTCGCCCAGCAATGGAAAAGCCTTGATGGTTTCCAGAATATTACTCTGAATCAGTCCACCGATCGCCAGACTTTCTCCATCGTTCAACTGAACGGTGGTGGATGCCCGTCGTGTGGTGATGGTGGGAACGACCATGGCACTGGTTCCCGACCCAAAGGTCGTCCCCGTGGTCAGCAACTCCGAGACTTCAGGCGAAACCCGCAGATTGATTTTTCCCCCGTCGAGTACCGTAGGCAGGAAATTCAGGCCCACCCCATAATCCTCTTCCTGCAGGGTAATGAAGACCCCACCCGCCACGCCCGTACTTTGTGGGATAGGGATATAGATTTTTCCCCCGGCCAGAAAGGAGGCTTCCTGACCGCTCATAGCCACGATGTTAGGTTCCGCCAATACCTTGGCGCGCCCCTTGTCGATTTCCCCCTGCAGGGTCATATTGGTAATCCCACCGGTATACCCCACCCCACCGAGCAGAGTAAAATTTGAAACCAGCGTGGAGGCGCTCGAATTAGCAATGGTCTGCGTGGGATTCGCATTGGTAAAGGAACTCACGCCACCAAAGGTTGTCCCTCCCTGCTGCCCCAACGCCGTATTGGCCCCCATCCGGTCATCCAGGGTTTTCTGGATTTCCACCACCTTGACTTCCAGCATCACCTGCGAAACATTGCGCGTGGCCAGCAAATTGACAATCTTTTTTCCCCCATACTGCTCGGCAATCAGGACGATCTGGCGCAGGATCACGCCATTGGCCACCGATCCCGACAGGACAAAGGATTCTCCTGCCGCACTCACCGTCACCCCTTTTTCCTGGGGAACCAACTCGCGTAACTTGCTCTGCAATCCGGACACATCGATGGACACCACCACATCCATGGAGGTCATGGCCCCATCCCGGGTCCACAGAAACAGATTGGTACTGCCCACCTTCTTGCCCACCAGAAAGATTTCACGATTACGCACCAGACTGACGTCGGCGATCTCCGGGTTGGAAACAGAGACCCGCACCAGGGGAGCATCCGCGTGCACCCGCAAGGATTTGTTCAGCGGCAACGACAATAGGGGCGCGCGATCCCCCGACACCTGTGGAAGAGGCGCTTCCACCACCGGAACCGGATTTGCCGGCGAAACGGGCGATGTTCCAGCCCCGGAGTCAGACCACCCTGCCCCGGCCGCCAGCAACAAAGACGCTCCCATCACCCATTTGATTATTTTCATGTCATGCTCTATTGCGGGACGGTGGACCCATGAACGGTACCCCGGATGATCTCGATGGAAGGAT
>NZ_DAHVHV010000084.1:0-5182 GCF_027317285.1 Ferrovum sp.
GCCCGGTTGATCGACGTACGGACTCATTCCGAGTTCATTTCGGGACATATCGAAGGGGCCATCAATCTTCCGCTGGATCGGTTCAATCATGACATTCATCAGCTCATCAAGGATAAAAGTACCCCTGTAATCCTGTACTGCCGCTCGGGCGCACGCTCGGGTCACGCCCTGTCTGTCATGCACCAACTGGGTTACACCCAGGTGTTCAATGGAGGCAGCGTGGGAAGTTTGGCCTTGCGCATGAAGAAGGCGGTCAAACGAGGCGTTTGAAGACGCCAAGGGGCATGCCGGCTTTTTCGGGTATGGCTATCTGTGCTAACATGGCGCCAGTGACGGGCCTGTTTTGGTCATGACAAAAAACGGAAATTGACCTCTTAATCGATGCTCTGGCGGGTGCGTGTGAAGAAAAAAGGGTATATGCGCGCGCTCCTGTTGGCGTTTTTACTCCCTCTCCTGATGGATTTTGCCTGGGGAGAGGAGGCGGAAGGCGGCAGGGTTGTCGTACCCATTCTGCTCTACCATCGCTTTGGTCCCGTGGTTGCGGACTCGATGACGGTCAAAACTTCAGTCTTCGCTTCCCAACTTGAATATCTTCGGGTACAGGGTTACACCGTGATCCCCCTGCGCCGTCTGGTTTCCTCCCTTGCAGGAAAAGCGCCGCCCTTGCCTGATCGCTCCGTCGTGATCACCGTGGATGATGGCCATGAATCCGTATTTACGGACCTGTATCCGCTGGTCCGCCGCTACCACATTCCCGTTACCTTGTTCATTTATCCTTCGGCCATCTCCAACGCCCGTTATGCCCTGACCTGGCAACAATTACAGGAAATGAAGGGCAGTGGCCTCGTGGATATCCAATCCCATACTTACTGGCATCCCAACTTCAAAAAGGAAAAAAAACGCCTGACTGCTCAGGAATATGAGAATTTCGTACATCGTCAACTGCTCAGATCCAGAGAGGTCTTGCAAGAGAAGTTGGGCGGGACAGTGGATATGCTGGCTTGGCCCTATGGGATCTATGACGATGAACTGATCGAGGATGCCAGGCGGGCAGGGTATGTCGCAGGATTTTCCATGGTGAGACACCCGGTTACCCGAGCCGATCCCATGATGGCCTTGCCCCGTTATCTGATGATCGACCCGGTTCAGGGCGTCTTGTTCGAAAAATTGCTTGCGGAATCTTCCCGTTTCCGGGAGGTAAGAGAGAATCGACCGTGAAGAGCCTCAACCGCCGTGTTTCCCTTCTTTTTCTCCTGCTTCTCTGGAGCATATCGAACTCCGTGTCCGCCCTGACGCCGCCCTATGTGGGGACCGTACTGGATGCCGAGACCCGGAAACCCATCGAAAATGCCTTCGTGACGCTTGGCGCCACCGTCGTACGAACCGATCCCAACGGAAGGTTCACCATCGATGGCCGTGGCGAGCAGTTGGGGATTCGTGCTTATGGACATGTCCGTCGTGAGATCCCCCTGGTCAATTTCAACCGTGACAGATCCGTGTTTACCCTGAGCCCTTTCATCCCCAAGGCTCTCTATCTTTCATTCTATGGAGTCGGGGACAAACGGTTGCGTCAATCTGCGCTCGGCCTCATTCAGCATACGCAAGTGAATGCGCTGGTGATCGACCTCAAGGGAGATCGAGGGGATGTCTCTTTCAAAAGCGTCATCCCCCTGGCGACACAAATCGGTGCACGAAAAATCACGACCATCAAGGATATCGATGCGCTGGTGAACGAATTGCACGCCAGGGGCATCTACCTCATCGGAAGAATCGTGGTGTTCAAGGATGATCCCCTGGCCAAGGCTCGGCCTGATCTGGCCCTCAGAACGGCGGAGGGGGCCATCTGGAAAGACCGGGAGGGGCTGTCGTGGCCCGATCCATTCAATAAAACGGTATGGAACTACAATATCGATCTGGCAGAAGAGGCGGCGCGCGCAGGATTCGATGAAATTCAGTTTGACTATGTTCGCTTCCCGGATTCCATGGAACCGGTGTATCCGGTACCAAATACGGAGGAAAACAGGGTCGAGGCCATCACCGGGTTTCTCGCCTCGGCAAGGAAAAGACTCGTTCCCTATAACGTTTTCCTGGCCGCGGATATTTTCGGGTATGTGGCATGGAATACCGATGATACCCATATCGGTCAGAAGTTACAGAACCTGGCCGAAGTCCTGGACTATCTGTCCCTGATGCTCTATCCCTCCGGATTCAAGTTCGGAATACCCGGCTACCTCGATCCCGTCCAGCATCCGCGCGAGATTGTCCTGCTTTCCCTGGAGAGAGCACAACAACGCAGCGGATTGCCGGCTCTTCGTTTTCGGCCCTGGCTTCAGGCATTCCGGGACTATGCTTTTGACCGAAGATGGTTCCGGACACCTCAAATACGGGCGCAGATCGAGGCAGCCGAGCATTTCGGCAGCGATGGATGGATGCTGTGGAACCCGCACAACCTCTATGGCGATGGTCTTCAGGACCAGCCAAACTCTGGGCGCAACGTGTTCACCCCATGAAAATTGCCGCCCTCATCTGGTTGGAGATCTTTCTCCTGTGGGGAACGGCGGCCTTTGCACAGAACCCCGGCCAGATCGATGCGACCGCGCTGGATCCCATCGGGGCATTGACCCAACGCGAAATTCAACTCGGACGAATTCCCGGTGCCGTGGTGTTGGTGGGCAACCCCGAGGAAATTTTATACCGGAAGGCATTCGGCCTGAGCGCCCTGAAACCGGAGCCCCGTCCGATGACGGTGGACACCCGTTTCGATCTCGCCTCCCTGACCAAGGTCGTGGCTACCACCACGGCCATCCTGCAGTTGATGGATCAACAAAAACTCCGTCTGGATGATCCCGTCGCAAAATACTGGCCGGAATTTGGCGAGAATCACAAGGAATCCATCACCATCCGGCAGTTGTTGACCCATTATTCAGGCTTGCGGGCCGATCTGGACTTGACCAGGGCATGGTGGGGTTATCCTGCAGCCCTGAGTTTGATCGCTGCAGAAAAACCTCTCGTACCGCCGGGCAGTCAATACCTGTATAGCGACATCAATTTCGAGATTCTGGGAGAACTGATACGACGGATCTCCGGCATGCCTCTGGATGTTTATTGTACCCGGTATATTTTTCAGCCTCTGGGCATGAAGAACACGGGTTTTACGCCGCCCCTGACATCACGCCCGAACATTGCCCCGACCGAATATCTGAATGGGCGACTGCACTGGGGTGAAGTACACGATCCCACGGCATACCGTATGGGCGGGGTTTCAGGACATGCAGGGCTGTTCTCCACAGCGGATGATCTGGCAATTTTTGCCCGGATGCTTCTCAACGGAGGAAGTGCGAAGGGAGTTCGAATTCTGAACCGGCGCACCGTGACGCAAATGACTACCCCTCAGTCACCGCCGGGCATGACCGAGTTGCGCGGACTGGGTTGGGCATTGGCAGCCCCTTTTGCCACCAATCGCGAACAACTGCTTCCGCTGGGGGCTTATGGTCACCTGGGATATACCGGTACGCTCCTGCGGATAGATCCCGTCACCCACACATTTCTCATCGTCCTGAGCAATCGCGTACACCCCCATGGAAAAGGCAACGCCAATCCCTTGCGCCGGGGGATCCTGGCCATCGTCTCTGCCGCGTTGGGACCACAAACCAATGAGCAGATACTTGCCGCCCGCCCAGGCGTGGCCGCTTACCGCCAACGAGCCGCCGCATACCCTGTGATTCATCCCGCCACACAAGTCGTCACCGGACTGGATGTTCTGGAAACCGAGAATTTTGCCCCTCTGAAGGGCTTGCGCGTTGGCCTCATTACCAATCAGACCGGCGTGGATGCGGACGGAAATCGCGGAGTGGATCTGTTATTCCACGCGCCCGGCGTCAGCCTCACCAAAATATTCAGCCCTGAACATGGTCTGCAGGGCAACCGGGATGGAAAAATCCCCTCGGAAAGGGATGCCGGTACGGGACTGCCGGTGTACAGTTTGTACGGCGAAACCCGGAAACCCACCGAAGGGATGCTCCGGGATATCGATGCCCTGGTGTTCGACATTCAGGATGCCGGGGTCCGTTTCTACACCTACGCTACCACCATGGCCTATGCCATGGAAGCCGCTGCACGCAGGGATATCGATTTTTATGTCCTGGACCGACCGGACCCCATTGCTGCAAACATTGTACAAGGCCCGATGCTGGAGGCAACCATGACCTCCTTCACGTCCTATTTTCCGCTCCCGGTACGACACGGCATGACCATCGGCGAACTGGCCCGACTTTTCAACCAGGAAGGCCATATCGGCGCCAGATTACACGTCATTGAAATGCGCGGTTACCGACGGCGGGACTGGTACGATGAAACCGGCATTCCATGGATTCCTCCTTCCCCCAATCTTCGTACCCTGACCGAAGCGACCCTCTATCCGGGCGTTGCGCTGGTGGAAGGCGCCAATGTCAGCGTTGGACGCGGCACCGATACCCCTTTCGAACTGCTGGGTGCGCCGTGGATCAACGGTCAGAAACTGGCGGACGCCCTGAACCGGCGCGAGATTGCAGGCGTGTTTTTCATTCCGGCAAATTTCACGCCTGACGACAGTCGCTACGCCCGTCAACCCTGTCATGGCGTGCGCTTCCTGTTGACGGATCGACGCGAACTCGACTCGCCATTCCTAGGAATAGAACTGGCCAGCACCCTCCATCAACTTTATCCGGAACAGTTCCACACGAAGGAAATCCTGAGCATGGTAGGATCCCCTTCGTGGGTGCAGGCGATTACCGACGGGAAGGACCCGAGATCCATCGCATCCCAATGGCTGGGAGGCCTCAGGGAATTTTCCGCATTGAGGAAAAGATTTCTGCTTTATTAGAAGGGGATTCCCTTTCCAGCCAGATTGCGGGCCACGAAATCCCAATCGATCAAGCCCCAGAAAGCTTCGATATAACGGGGGCGTTCATTGCGGTAATCGATGTAATAGGCGTGCTCCCAGACATCGCAGGTCAGAAGCGGGATCTGATTCCATTGCAGAGGATTTTCGGCATCGTTGCTATTGCGAATGGCCAGTTTTCCATCTTCCGTCTTGACCAGCCAGGTCCATCCTGCGCCAAACTTTGTGGCGGCAGCTGTTTTGAACTGCGTGGCAAATTGGTCGAAGGAGCCAAAATTCCTGTCGATGGCGGCGGCAAGTTCT
>NZ_DAHVHV010000085.1:0-4591 GCF_027317285.1 Ferrovum sp.
GCAGGGTTGAACATATCTCCAGCCTTGCTTCTGATGTCAACAAAAGACTGGAAACTCTTGCTCGCAGGGGTCGACCGTCTCATGCAACTCGCGCAAGTTCCCGACCTCGACAGGCAAGACTATCTACGCAAAGCACAAAAAGTAGCCAACGAACCGGCACCTGATCCGAAAGAGGTTGCTGAAGCGACTCTAGCCCTTGGCCGCGAGTTTCTTAACAGCGCAGAAAGGTCACAACAGATCTTGGGGATGTACAAGTTTTCAGCAATGGCTGACATGAATACCTTGGAACCGGAACAGAAACTTATTGTGCTTGTTCTGGCCTCGGTCTTCGGCTACAGAGCGCCTTCTACTCAATACCACCGCACCGAACAACAGATTGAGGACTAAATTATGCGTAAGGACCCTGAAGATTTGGCGCTACTGAACATTCTTAGGCAATGTGAGGCCAAGGAAAAGATTCCGTTGATCGACTACATCACTGACTCTGGCAATGGTCGCCTATCGCTTAATGATAATTCAAAAAAAACACTGGTTTCAGCAAAATCAGATGAGAAGAAGTTCAATGATGCGGTAAATCAACTCGTCATCAAAGAAATTCAATCCTTCGGTGGCAATAGTTTGGTCAATCTAATGCGCCTTGGGAAAGGAGTTTCATATGACGAGATTGTCCGCGATGTGGCATCTAAAGTCGGGGCCAAGGTAACGAGTATTGCCAATTGCGAAGCCATGGAAAACGCCATCACCGCCAAGATCATCGAGAAGGCATGGGACAAGATGAGCCCCCAAGAACGCAAAACCATGACCGAATCTATGAACATTCCCGCTAAAGGACCAGCTACGCTTGCCGCCGTGTTGGCAGCCGCTGAACTTGGTGGTTTTGCAACATTTAGACTTGCCGCCATTGTTGCCAACGCTCTTGCAAAGCAGATTATTGGCAAAGGACTCACCTTTGGCGCTAATGCCGCCTTGATGGAGGGTGTTGGCGTCCTGGTTGGTCCCGTCGGATGGGCTGTGATGGCATTGTGGCTTGCGGCTGATCTCGCCGGTCCTGCCTATCGCGTGACCGTTCCATGCGTCATTCAAATCGCCTATTTACGACAAACTATCGCCATAAAAAACATCAAAACATGCCCGCAAGGCCATCCGCAAAAAGATCTAAATGCGAAGTTTTGCAGCACCTGCGGCGCACCCATCGCAGCCCCTCTCCTGCAGAACACCTGATCGACAACATAAAAAGGAAACTCGCCATGTTCTTTATTCTAATCTCTGTACTTGTTCTAGGGATCCTGGCCATTTCCTTGGCCTTTGCTTACGCGATGATCATGATTGTCCTGAGTGTCGCGGGCACAGTGTACTTCGCGAGTTTCCTTCTCTTCATGAACACATTTAATTCAGATAACATCGGTATCACCTTACTTCTGACTCTCATCACCGGTACGACAATTAACGCACTGTTGTACCGAACTTTTTTTTGTGATAAGTGAACAGCGACAATTTCAGTTAATATAGGCTGTGTGGTTTAGAGTGTGCAGGTTTTTGGCAGTTAAATTTACTAGGGGATAAACTATGAGTGAAGAAAATAGTGGGTATGCGAAAAGTTATTCTGACGAAAACTTTTGGGGGAAAGTAACAAAGTTCGCTTCAATTGCAGGAAAAGAGGTGATCGAAAAGGCATTGCAACTTTATTACGCACTTCAGGCTCCCGCAACACCGTTATGGGCTAAGACGGTAATTATCGCTGCGCTTGGATATTTAATTTCTCCACTAGATGCGATTCCAGACATCGTCCCAGTAGTTGGTTATGCAGATGATCTAGGTGTTCTTGTGGCCGCTATAGCCACAGTTGGCACATATATTACCGATGATATTAAAGCCAAATCTGAAGCCAAATTGGGTGAATGGTTCAATTGATTAACAAGGGAAATCCCCCGGCTCTGCCGGGGAGGCAGTAGAAGATCATGGTTGTCCTGAGTGTCGCGGGCACAGTGTACTTCGCGAGTTCCCTTCTCTTCATGAACACATTTAGTTCAGACAACATCGATATCACCTTACTTCTGACTCTCATCACCGGTACGACAATTAACGCACTGTTGTACCGAACTTTTTTTGTGATAAGTGAATAGCGACACAAAACGGAGAGAGGAGGTCAAAATGAAAAAAATTATCGTAGTACTAACAGCGCTGTTTTTGTGTGGAAATGCTTTCGGGGACGGTTCAGACCAGGACTCTGACGTAATCGGGGCTCTTGCAGCTGATAACCACGTATTGTCACAAAAAGAGGTCCTCGGCTATTTAGAGGCCCATGTGGGGTCAGGGTTCGAGGCTGAAATCACTGTCTTTAATTGCAAAGAAGTTCCTAACCATTGGCCTTTTGCGGACCCAGTCTACGGCTGTTACTTGAAGGACGCCGACGGGCTGATAATTCTCAGACCAATCGACGAGAAAAGCCAGGTACAGGTCTTCTATATAGGAGTCCATGCTCAAAAAGTCCTCGGGGTGGTCAACGGTTGGATCGTTGACCGAAAAGCCAACGTATTGACTATGACCCCTGTGATGACTATCTCGGATACACCTGGGTATGACTTTAGTGCCGGGTTCCATCCCAAGCTTGACACCGAAGGCCGCTTCGCATTCTGGCATTGAAAAATGAGCGTACAATGTACCTGATTATGTCTCTATCTCAGTGCGCACCATCAGTTTCTTTCCTGAACAAGGAGTTGTACTCGTGAGCGCCACGGCAAGTCTTGGGGCACCATCGCTGCCAGGTCGAATCTTCGATTGAATCGACACTGCGACTCTGCCAGGTATCGATCGGCGTATTTTCGGAAATTAAAGGCGATATATTTGGCCTTTGCTAAAAATCACATTTTGAGTTGAGGCAAGCATCAAGCATGAACTATCTATACCGTGGTGTATGCGAAGAGAAACACGAAGCTAATGGTGGACGACTGATCCCTGCTGGTAACAATATGGAAATCGTCATGCAACGTAACGATTATACGCGCTTAAGCGATGAATCAAAGTTTCTCAGAGACGGGACATTTGTTAGAATTCCATCTGAAGTGAACACAGCTCGAGGTCATCAACTTGACTCTGGTATTCACGGCGGATGCATGATTTCCACCACCGAAAGTTACCAGATAGCAGTTCTATTCGCTACGAATGAAGGGACTGTTAACGGAGTGATATACAAATTGGATAAAGCCAAGTTCCAGTCATACGGCATCAGGTCGCATAAGTTTATTTGCCCACGATTCCCTGATGAGAAAGAAGTATCTATCTGCGCAGAAGATGGCGGAGAGATTCCTCAAGAAGTAATTGTTACTGTAAGGAAAGTTCTTGCTAGTGAGTTCAAACCTGAAACTTTCCTGAGTCTCAAGATCAGGAAAATACGACAAGTTTATAAGCATTGCATGAGACGCTCAAATATAACACTTGCCCTCTTGATCCTTATTGGAGGACTGGTAGTTGAATACCCTCCCCAGGCAGAGGCGCAAGACAATCACGATAAACTAGAGGAGGAACTGACCACTACGGACACTATTATTAGAGACATAAAGGAAAACGGACCACGAGAAATTCAATGCTTTCCTGATTCAACGATACGGGAGACGGTTTTGACTTTTGTTATAGCCAGTAGGAATAATGGTTCGATATCGGATTCTTCTGAGATCGAGCAGACGTCAATCTCCGCCTTGCAAGGGCAGGCGAAAATACTTGGGGGCGGATGCAACTAACCTTGAAGGCAAAGTTTTTCTGCGGGATAGGTATTTTAGTGACCTCCGTTGTCAAGACGGAATACTACGAACCTCCGCCAAAAATACCCTCAAGGTGTCTTTTTGATCAGCTCCGACCACAGCGCCCCCACGTCCGGCAAGCGTCTGACATAGCCAATGTTCTTAGGGATTTCAGGCACCTGCTCACTTTCCCCTCGAGTCCGCCTCCACTCTTTTCTTGTGATGTCCCATAACTTCTTCACTTGCTGACGGACCCCGGCAAACCCCGGGCTCCGGTGCAGGGAATGAATGATCTGGTCGAGTATCGCACCCTGGCGCAACCGGATGACCTGCACGATCTGGTCGTGGATTTTCTCAAACTGTGGCTTTTCGTAGCGCCAGGTTAAAACCGGGGCTTTGGCTCCGGGCTTGGTGATTCGCACCAACTCGTACCCAGAATGCCTGATACGTTGTTCGTGAACTGGGCGCCACAACTCCGACCGGTCCAGATCTTCACCTGGCCAGCACAGCAGCACCCAGTTCACCATCCCGGTCTTATCATCGAGGTAGCCCAGCCACCTCGTCACAGTCTCCCCTGACTTGCGGGCCTGAAGATCGGTACGACGCGACAGGTTCACCTTGTACCTGGCCGCAAACTTGGCCACCAGAAATGCTACCTTTTCCAACCTGGTCGAACCCTGAATGTAGAGTTCGGCTCCAGCTCGCACTCCGTCGCCAACACGCTGCATCCATACAGTCTTCTTGGTAAAAATGTAGGGGTTGGTGGCCGCCTTCCCACGGTACGCGCTGGTGCGGTTCTGGCCCGGGATGGGGGCGGTTTGGTTTTGGGGTTCATTGGTCATGATGCAGCAATA
>NZ_DAHVHV010000086.1:0-4190 GCF_027317285.1 Ferrovum sp.
GAACAGCAGTCTTGCCGCTCGCCGCCTCTTCGTAGATGGAACCAACCCCAGCCAGGCGCAACGCGTCGCGCTGCAGGTCCAGGTTCTGGTCATCTGTCGAAACGCGTGCATATCCGATCCGTTGATTCATTGACAGTTGCCGGATGTTGAAAAATTGATGGGAATTTTAACAGATTATGGTGTTTCTGGCAGCCGTTCGGCATGCGGTCCAGCGGCGTCCAGAAAACCACCGTTTATTGGACACGCTCATTCATAACTCGGCATGATCATTGTCTTGTTTACCAGGACATTGAAGGCGTAGCCGGGTCTGATCTGCAAGGTAGGCTGAATACTCAGGTTCTGGTTCATCAGATTGGTCCCCACGATGTTCAATTCTTGGGCCATGGCTCCCGCTGCCTGCTGGCCTACGGTCGGCGCCATCAGAATGCTCGAATTTTGTGGCTGCGACAACTGGGCTCCAACCCCAAGGATACTGAGCAAGAAGGCGCTACCGAAAATTCTGAGGAAGTGGTTATCTACCAGGTCATTAAATCCCGCCTGCCCCTCTCCATCAGTGCCTGACATTCCACGCAGGTCGATGGTGGATCCGTTCGGGAAAATCAACTGTGACCAAGCCACCAGTACCCGCTTTTGCCCGTACTGGACCCCACTGCTGTATTGGCCCACAAGTTTGGCCCCCTGCGGGATCAGAACGATGTCTGGATTCAGACTGTCGTAGACGGTTTGACGAACCTGTGCGGAAATTGTCCCCGGCAAATCGCTGTCGATGCCGGTGAGCATAACTGCCGGGATGACGGACCCGGCAAAGATCTCGTGCTGGCCAGCAGCCGGATGTACGCTATCCATCAGATACCCGGTCTGCTCTTTCGACTGGTCTTTCATGAAAGCCTTATTCTCTCCTTGGGGACTATTTGCGCCAGTTTCTTGGGCCCCTGCCTTGGCTATCGCCATGTCCTGCAACTTGTTCAGCCCATCAGAAACACTCAAGAATCCGGGTTGCTGTCCCCCCACAGGGACACCAGTAGCACTTCCTTCGTTTCCCCGCATATTCATATTGTCATTGCTGGCCACCGGCTTGGCTTCCTGTGCTTTTTGAGCCGTCATTTCCGCATCTTCCAGGGATTTGAAGTACTGCGCCTGCTTCCATTGGCGGTATTTTTCGGCTTCGGTCAGTTCTTTCCGGTTTTTATTACCCAGACCTTGATCTGGAGGAAACTTCCCGAGTCCATTCACAGGGGGAACTGTCCCTGCTCCTCCGGAGTTTGACGCCGAATTACTTCCATCTGCCACCTGGCTACCGGGCAAAGTGGCTTGTTTCCTGCGCTGGAATGTTGAGATCGCTGGCCTGGTTTGTCCCACATCCGTTGCTGTCGAGTTATCCGCTTGCTCCGATTTTGATCCTTTGTTCCCTGCAGTCATGATTCCGGCAACGATTGCTCCGGCAATGGATAGTCCTCCAATTGTTGCGTACAGTTTTACCGATTTGCTCAGTCCGGAACTTGCTGGCCTGGGTTTGTTGTGGATGGAAATTTTCTGTTTTGCAACATCCTCATTCAGCAATTTCTCATCGATTTGTTCGTTACCCATGATCGCCCCCTTAATTCCAGAACCCGCTATGGGTATTGTGCTCACAGGTCGTGGTCGCATCATCCCCGACTCCTGTGGCCAATTTGAACTGACGGGGCATCCCGTCGATGATGAAGTAGCCGTTGACGAGACGGCTATTGATCAACTCGGTCTTTTTGCCATCGACCATGTTAAACACCGCCGGGGCATCGCCATACTTCATGTCTGGGGGCATTTGAAGATAGGTGTGTCCGCTTCCTGCAAAAACCCTGACCGGTTTAATCCCTTTATCATCGTCAGAGTTGCACGAGTAGTCGAAATCCAGTTTGGACGGATCCACATTCCCGAGCGTGGCCACCACATTCTTTTTGGCATCGGCATCCTGCGCCGCCTTAGATTGCATGGTGATCACCAGTTGCTGAGGATCATAGAACCCCACTTCCGGGACATAGTATTTTTTATCACTGACCAGACCGAGGTAATACACCCGGCCTTCTTTGGTGGTTACGACCAGATTGGTCACCAGACCGGCCTGAGTGGGCTTGGCCACAAGCACCGGCTGCCCACCGGCATCGGCGGGTTGCACCAGCCACCGGACGCTATCCCCAATACTGATATTGGTAATGTGCTCACCCTGCTGGAGGTTGATCACGCAAACATGGAGGGGCGCACAGGTGATGGTCGGACGGCTTTGTCCATAGGGATACATGACCTTGCCATTGGTGCCCACCAGATTTGGGGCGGTCCCTGATTTGAGCCAAGTATCGGCGGCCTCGTGGGTGGCCCTGTCTGAGAGTGGAATGGCATCCTGTGTCTCATATATATCCTGGCTGGTGATCATGGAGGCCTGTCCGGCAACGGCTCCACCGGCGGCTAACATCGCCAGAATGGCGGCCGATTTTATTTTGAGTTGCATCTGAATTCTCCTTAGATAACCTGCGTCCACGAAACCGATCTGATGAATAAACCCAGCGGGTTGTTGATCTTCACTTGAGGGGTTTCCCCCAGTTTTGGATCAACTCCTGTGGTGATGTTGGCTTTCCAGTGCTGAACCGGTTGAGGCTGCCCATTTTGATAACGTGACTCCTCCCAGGAGAGCTGCCAGGTATCCTTGCTGATGGGCAGGATGCTGTTGATCTGGGCATTTACAGTGAAGTCGCCGAATGGCGGATGCTGGGAGTAATACTGGTTCAGATAGGTCGCCGCCGATGAACTCGTCATGGCATAAACCTTATCGATCAGGTTTTTTTGTGCGACTGGGTCTGGAATCACGGTTCTGGCATTCCATACCCAGTTGGCTAACTGGGCCTCGATGATCCGCTGGTCAATGGCACTTCCGGTCACCGGCTGGGCCATGGCAATGGGGTCACCCAACTTGTCGATGGTCACCACGAAGGGTTTGATCTTGCTTTGTGAGCCTATGATGGTGATTCCCACCACGGCAATGCCAGCCACGGCCAGACTTGCAAATGCTGCCATGCGCCAGGATCTGGCTCTGGCAATCTGGTCTCCATATCGTTCATCCCACTCCCGCCTGGCATTCAGGTAGGGGTTCGATGGGCTTGAGGGTTTTGCTGCGTCCGACGCCATGTTCTGTCTCCCGTTAAAAATCCTGCAACTTGCAGGTGTACATGGAGACTCTGTAGGGTGGGAACCTCAAGCATTTTCATTGACGGCAATAGGCCAATGGCCTACTATACGAGCATGGAATTCGAATGGAATCAGGATAAAAGCGATGCTTGCTTCTCAGAGCGCGGGTTCGACTTCGCTTATGTGTTACGTGCGTTTGTGGATGCGGATCGGTTGATACGCAAGGACACACGCTGGAATTATGGAGAAGATCGTTATCAGTTGCTTGGAGCCATTGATGGGCGTGTCTTTTTTGTGGCGTACACCATTCGTGGATCGGTATTCCGAATCATTTCAGCACGAAAAGCCAACCAACGAGAGGTCAATGATTATGAAAACGGTACATGTAAAAACTGACTCCGTAACTCTTGCCGGATTGCCTCTGGGTCGTGTAGACGAGAATCGCCTGGATGCCACGAGCGAAAAGGACATCACTTCTCAAATGGCCAAAGACGATGCAGAAGCCATGAAAGACTCTGCAAAATTCACACGGCGTGTGCGCCATCGTTTGGGCCTGAGTCAACTTGAGTTTTCGCAACGCATCGATGTTTCGCTTGAAACGATTAGAAATTGGGAGCAAGGCAAACGCCAACCAACAGGAGCGGCCAGGGCACTTTTGAAAGTGCTTAACAAGGTCCCCGAAGCCGCACTGTCCGCATTGATTTGAGGGCCATGGGGTGAAATTCTGGGTTTGTCGCGCATCCAGTTACTCTGAATGTCCCAGCCGAATCTGAATTCCGCCGCTCCCGCCTTCACTTCTGCCAACCTGGTCCCTGGATTGTCCCAAGGTATCCAGCCCGGACTGTAACAATGACGGCGCATTACTGGTTCCGACCCCGCTTGCAGAAGCGGCACTTCCAGAGGCTGTGCTTGCACCGATCCCTGTTGTTCCCCCACCAATGGAATCTGGTGTGCCAGACGATCCCCCTGATGTGGCAGTGCTTGCGGAACTTGAAGGGGGAATTTCAGCAGATCCGCCTCCGTTTATGTTCGTG
>NZ_DAHVHV010000086.1:4200-4505 GCF_027317285.1 Ferrovum sp.
GGGCAGGGCCAACCGCCCCTTTAGAGTAAGTCGGATAATTTTGGCGCGACCATCCGCATCATGTTCATCACAGTCTAACAATTCATCATCTAATAGCGTCTTCAGCGTACGGGTCATAACTGAACGCGAGACATCGAGACGCGCGGCTATCTCACTGGCCATAAGCCCATCACGATCAATCTCGCGGTCAAGCACGATGAGTATCAAGAAGCGTAGTTGGGAAAGATTGTGCTTGGCAAAATATGCATCAAGGATTCTCAAGAGAAGGCTCGCTTTCCGGAGCAACCTCAAGGCTGACTCGACCG
>NZ_DAHVHV010000087.1:0-4402 GCF_027317285.1 Ferrovum sp.
ATGATGAAACAAGCGGGTCGGCATTCAGGTGCGATGCAATCTCATGCAAGGCGGCGCGTTCTTCAGTGCAATCGCCCGGGGAGGATAGAAATATGCGGAAGGACGACATGGACAAATTAAAAGGCTGTTGAAATTCGATTAACGAAAGGGCGTCCAGCATTTTACCGAGTGGTCACCTCTTGATGTCTCGCAAGTAGATTGTAGCGCGTTTTACGAATTTGCCTTTTTGTGGCGAATTTCCGTACCGTAAATTTTTGCAGCCTGCTAGCCCTAGTTGGTGCCTTCCGTCACTGACCGCCTTGGCACTTTGCTGTCTTGCAACCCAACGATCACCGCAGTCGATCGGTTTTTGCGTCATGGTTGTCATTTTCTATTTCGGTCGCCTGCGCTCGACCAATTCATGATCATAACCGATGAGCCTGAAACCCTCATGAATCCTGGAGGCGACCTCTTGAGCGCTCAAGAGAGCGAGGTGAGAAACCGCGCCAACAAGTGGCGTTCCAGGCAAAAAAATCCCAACCGATACGGGTTGGGATTTGAGGTAATGGTGGTGTAATGAGGTACTAAAGCAAACTGCCCCCTCACTGATTCGCGTGTTTTATAGGAAACGGAAGGGGTTGTCGCGAGCCACGGCGACGAACGAATCATTGAACCAGATTGACCTGATCTCACCCGGCCAACGCGGCGGCAATGTGCATCTTCACTTTTTGCTCAAGAAACGCACTTGTCAGTCCCTCCCCCTCTAGTTGGCAACTTTCGACGCAAGTTGTCTCACGGGCAATTGTGATGGCTTCCGCCCTGTGAATGAGATCGTGGAAAACTTGAGTATCGCCAGGGGAGATTGATCTTTGAGTATTAAAGTAGTCCAGGTCGATGTCGAGGACGAATGGCCGTTCGAATAACCCCGGAACGGCTGCAGTAGAACAGATTGTGTCGATCAATTCGAGACGTTCAGCGAGAAATTGTCAGTGGCCAAGTAAACTGACCCATCTGTGGCCAATAAAAATGACCCACCCTTTGGTAGGGGCATAGAGCCCCTGTAGAGTTACCTCATTGCAAACAACATGGGGTACTTTTGTGAAGGAGTGGATTGTGATTCATAAAATCAAGGCGCTGTACGATGAAGGTCGCGGGCTGTCGATCAGGGGTATTGCTGGTGAACTGGGTGTATCCCGAAATACGATACGCAAGTATCTGGCTCTGCCAGTGGAAGAAATCAGCACGGCTCAAGGCCAGACAACGAGATGCAAGAAGTTGGACGGGTACAAGACCTACCTCATCAGTTTGCTGCAAACCTACCCCAATCTGAGCGCGGTGAAGGTTGAGAGGAAGTTGCGGGCTCAATTTCCAGACTTGGTTTGCTCGAAACGTTCGCTGCGTCGATTTGTGCATGAACTGAAGGAGCAAGTTTGTGTGCGCCAACCTCGCTACTATCAACCGATCGTGGATATGGTTCCGGGGCATCAATGCCAGGTGGATATGGGCGAGTTACGAACTGTCCGCATTGGGGGTGTGGAGACGACGGTGTATTTTTCCGTGTTTGTCTTGTCCTATTCGCGCCTGATGTATGTGGTGGCCTCTCTGGTACCCGTGGATACAGAGATATTCATCCGGATGCATGATGCGGCCTTCCGCTACTTTGGTGGCTGCCCCAAGGAGTGCGTGTATGACCAGACCAAACTGGTGGTGATACGGGAAGAGTATCGTGAGTTGCAACTGAATCGGAGGTTTGCCGAGTACGCCGCCTATGCCCGCTTCAACATTCGTGTTTGTGAAGGTTATGACCCGGAGAGCAAGGGAAAGGTTGAGGCCGGGGTCAAGTATGTCAAGCATGACGGGTTATACGGAGAAGACTTTCCGACGATAGGTGATCTGCATGGCGATTTGGCCAAATGGCTGGATGAAGTGGCCAACCAGAGACAACATGGGGTAACCGGGGAAGCCCCTCGCGTACGATTTGATCGGGATGAGGCAAAGGCTCTGCAATCCTATTGTGTTCCAATTGACCAGTCGGATGGCCACGGGGGTGTGACCCGGCAGGTGGACCGCACGGGACTGATCTCCTGGAAGGGTAACCAGTATTCTGTGCCCATGGCCTACCAACGCCAAACAGTACTGGTGCGTGAAACGAGTGGGTATGTGGTGGTACTGGACAGGGCCATGGAAGAAATTACCCGGCATGAAGTATATGCGGGCAAGGGGGCCATCCTCAAGAATGGAGATCACTACCGCAACAAGGAAATAACCATTACCAAATTGGAGAAGGACATTGACGATGTCATACGACCGGTGCCTACTGCGTCCTTACTGAGCCTGATCAAAGAGACCTCCCCGGAAATTTACAAGGATCAGTTGGTGGGCTTGCTGCAAATACTGCATCGACACGGCCCTGTGTCGGCAGAACTGATGGCATGGATATGTGATCGACCCAGCCTGACGGCGACCCAATTTCGGACATTTCTGGAGGTTGGCCCCGAATTGATGGCACGTAGGGCGCGTAATGATGTGGTGACGCGCACCGGTGACCTGAGCCGTTATGCTGGCGTGGTGGGAGTTCCTCATGTATTCCACTGATGATGTAGGCAGAATGATGCGCAGCCTGAATCTCAAGCATGCCAGTGAGGGACTGAATTCCCTGCTGAGCCGTGCCAATGACCAGGAGTTATCCCCTTTGCAGTGGGCAGGTACCCTGCTGGAACATGAGTTGAGTTCACGCGAGGCGCATCGTCGCGAAACCAATCGCAAAAAGGCTGGCATTCAGGTTGAGAAACGGCTGGATGAGTTTGACTATCAGTGTCAAACCACCATTACCAAGCGTCAGGTGACCCAGTTGCTGGACTTCCAGTTTGTGGAGAACAGGCAGAACCTGATATTTATTGGTCCGCCGGGTGTGGGCAAGACCCATTTGGCTACGGGGTTGGCCCTCAAGGCGCTGGAACGGGGTTACCGGGTGTGGTTCAGTTCTGCTCTGGCATTGACTGAAGATCTGGAAATGGCCGAGATCAAGGGGCGCCTCAAGGCCAGGATTGCCCAGTTGTGCCGGTACGATTTAATCGTAGTCGACGAATTGGGATACCTGCCGATGAGCCGACAGAGCAACCATAACCTGTTTCAACTGATCCATGCCATGTATGAGTTCAGATCAATCATCCTGACCACCAACAAGGACTTTACACGCTGGGGTGATTTCTTTATTGATGAAAATGTGGCTGTACCAATTGTTGATCGACTGATACACCATGCACAGATATTCATGCTGGGTGGTGAAAGCTACCGTCTGAGGCAAAAATTAGGCGGTGGTTCTGGGGTTGGGGTGGGTCAAAATTAATGGCCAAAAGTGGGTCAAATCTGTTGGCCATTGACAACCCACCGCGGTAACGATCTCATGGGCACCACATCCCGCAAAACAATAGAGCAAAATTTTCCCATCGTTTCCGGTTACGCTCAACGAAGGGCTGTTATCGTCGTGAGACGGACACTTGGCCATCCATCGACCATGGCTGGTCTTGCGAACCCCCTGAAGCCTTTCCAGCAGTTCCTCAACAGTCATGATGGGCTCCCTTTTCTTGGGCGACCACGACCTCGGCTTTCCTCCTGGATAATTTTTGGCTCAATAGTTCTGGTGTCAACTGTGCCAGTAACCTTTGCGATGTCCACCATCAACACCCTTTTATGCTTTCCCACCAATCTGATAGGCACGGGGAATCGGTTCCGTAATATTAGGTTCGATGCTGTCTTGCCGAGTTTTTCCCGAGTTCCAGTCCATCCGAGCAAAACCAAGGCATCAACGGGGGTTACGGCCAATGGGGTAAGTAATTTTTCGTGAGACATATTTCCTCGAAGAACTGAATTGGTTGGCCAATCATCTCACATTTTTTCAAGGAAATCAACTATAACTCATTGAATTTAAACGTATAAATCATTCAGACACACTCTCGCTTACCCCCTCACACTCCGACAATAATGGGCAGGTTGTCGACGGGCCGGGTGTGAACCCGACTGAGCCCAGATGGGCTGTTCGTGAGATATGTCATTGCACGGGTGTGTAATCAGTCGATTTGGGGTGTTTTTGGCTGTTTAGTGAAAAATATTTATGGCGCAGGGATGTGTTGCTGCTGATCGGGGACAGTTGGCGGCGCGAGGTCTGTCCGATTGGGACAAAACAGGGACAGTTACAATGAGTTAGAGTAAGTCAGAATGAGAAAAACGGGGACAAAACAGGGACACTTGGAATTTGAAAATGGAGAATTTTATGCGATTTTCAGGTTGAATCAGGTTTGATTTTGGCATAAAAAAACCGCTATTTCTAGCGGTTTTTCAATGAGTTGGCGGAGAGAGAGGGATTCGAACCCTCGATGCAGTTTTTGACCGCATGCTCCCTTAGCAGGGGAGTGCCTTCGAC
>NZ_DAHVHV010000088.1:0-4376 GCF_027317285.1 Ferrovum sp.
GCTTGATCTCTTCAGGCAGATTGATCCCGTCCGGCAGATCCGCCTGATCCTCCCGTTCCGCTAACGCCAACAGTTCCTGCACCTCCACCCTGAGTTGACCCTCGATCTTCTCGATATGACCATGCGATAGCGCACTGTGGCGCGAAGCATTGGCTTTGATCTTCGTGCCATCCAGACAGACCGTCCCCAACTTGAGCATCTTCATTTCCTGCGCTATTTCCAGTACCTGCACAAACAGGCCAGCCAGTTCATCCAGAAAGCGACGGCGAAAAGTGGCCAGGGTGTCATGATCTGGATGTGTGTTGCCCGCAATGTAGCGAAAGGCCACCGAATCGTAGGTGGCACGTTCCAGACGACGACTGGAAAAAACTCCCGTGGCGTATCCATAGACCAGAATGGCCAGCAAGGTGGCCGGATGATAGGCAGCCGATCCGCGTCCCGCATACTGACGGGTCAGGCCAGACAGGTCCAATCGGTCAATCACCTCCACCACGAAGCGCGCCAGATGATCTTCGTTCAGCCAGTCATCCAGTGATGGCGGCAGAAGATAGGAAGTTTTACGGTCAGTTGGAACAAAGCGCGGCATGGCGGCATCCAGAAAGGCTGTGATTCCGAATTATAACATTTCAAATCATCAGGTTATTGAGTTTTATAAAAAATTATTGGCCTGCAAAGCCCGACAGGCTGCTAGAGAAGACTTGCCATAGACGTACCATGGCATAGGTATCCAATCCGCAGTAGGCCAGGAGTTGCTTTTCGATCTCGGCCTTGCGATCCACCGGCGTGCCCGGATGAATTGCTTCAAGATAAGCCTCCATTGCCATTCCCCCATTCTGCACCCCCTCCAGATTTTCGTAAGATAACTCAGGAACGGCGGCAGGCAGCACTGCCTTGATACTCCAACTGCCCTGCTGGCTGGGATGGTAATAGTGGTTACGGGCAATGGGGAGCAAATCGACGACACGGTCATTGATGGCCAGGAGTTTTTTCGACAGATCAGGGAATCGCTTGCCCAGTTCGGCGATTCGGGTTTTTTCGAAGGAGGCATTGTAGACAAAGACCGGGCCTTTGGACCCACAGACGGCAACAAGTTTCTCGGCAAAAGGGCGCGAAGGGTCCTTGCCAGAAAGGTCCAGGAACGCCTCCTGACGGAGAAGACCATCGGCAGATAGATGATGCAAACTGAATTGGAAAGGGATCTGCTCGTAGGGACGGGTTCCACCCCATATGGGAACGGCAAACTGGATGGTCTCGAAATCCAGAAAATATCCCGGTAAAGCATGGGGCTGAAGATATTTGGCGGCTCCCACACGGTCAAAAAATTCCTTGCCACGGATCGTACAGTCCTGAACCCGTTGTTGGATTGGATCCAATAAATCCGGCTGAATTTGTCGCAAGTCGTGAATCCCGTTTTCCAACCAAGAATTGCAGTGAAGCCTGGGCAACCACTGTATCGGCATCTCTACCTTTGGTTCGTCCTTGCTACAGTAATCATAAAAACCGCAGGGGTAGGGGTTATCACAATGCGCACCTATTTTTGCCGGAGGTTCGGATTTCCTTGCGGCGATGCCCTGAGCCCCAGTTATCCAGCCCTGTACTTCCTCGCCCCGAGTCAAGGCTTCCGCACTGAGGTCTACCTCATTCAGGAGTCCTCGGTAATCTCCGCCACCGGGATAGGTCCACGAACTGTCGATATGGGCCAAGGAGACGCTGACAAGATTCAACCCTGAGGATTGAGCGATAAATGCCTGCACGGCAATGTCATCGTGATGAATATCCTTCACCGAGGTAGATGATTTGACTTCCACCATGCGCCAAGCTGAAGAGTCGTTGTCCAATGGGAGCAGTACATCGGCCAATGCCAGGGCTCCTTTCGCCTGAAAACTCGCCTCAAAAATAGGGTGGTGTTCCTTCAGAAACTCGCCTGTGGCTGCGAATACACCTGGAAATCCCAGCGTGTCGATGTCGACCAGATTTCCGGACCCCTCAGGATCGTAGAGTTTTCTGGCAATATCACCGACCTGGTAACCGATGGAAAAACTCGCCTGAGTAGCCTCGGACTCCTCTTTGAGTTCGGGTTTGTGGATCTCAAGCCAAAGCCGCTTGGGGCACTGGCGGTAGGCCATCAGTTTGGACTTTGAGAGGTTGCGCATGGGTTGGCCTTGTTATCTCCAAGTTGTCGAAAAGTGTAATATTTTTCAGATGAAGCCGATAGCGGTGCGAGGACCTTCTTTAATGTGGCACTCCGCTTCGAGTGCGTCAGCCAGTTCAGTGGCAGATCCGATGGGTCGAAACCGGTGTTGGCGCACAACGGCAGCAAAATCTCCCGGAGTCAGTTTTGTTTGCCGTTCCAGCCTGAATTTCAACTCTGGGGTTGGGGGTGAAAACTCAAGCAAATGGCAGTGGCGTTGAAATAGTATCCAGACCTGAGCAGGTCTGAGATAGTCAAGTTTTACCTTGAGATCGAACCGACGCAGGGTGGCCTGGTCAAGCCCATCCATGAGGTTGGTCGTTGCAATGAATACTCCGGTAAAACCTTCCATCTGGGTGAGCATTTCATTGACCTGTGTGACTTCCCAACTTTGTGCTGCATTTCTGCGATCTTGAAGGAAACTGTCCACTTCATCGATAAGCAGCAGAGCCCCATCTTGTTCGGCCTGACGAAATGCATAAGCAATGTTCTTTTCGGCTTCTCCTACCCATTTGCTCAGCAGATCTGAGGCATGTCTGACCAGGAGGGGCATTTCCAGTTTTTCTGCCAGCCATCTGCCGTAAGCCGTTTTGCCTGTTCCGGGAGGGCCATAGAGACAAATCCGCCCAGCCTTCGTCCGTGCCAGTCCATTAACGATCTGGGAGAGATCGCTGTCGGAATGGATAAAAGACGGATCATAGAGTTCCGGCAATCGGTTGGGATCGCCATGTCGAATCGGTTTATGCCCTTGAGCTTCCAGCGTATTGCCGATCAGGCGCTCAAAGGCGATTACAGAAGCAGTTGGACCGAGTTCGTCGCGAATGGTATTGATTACTGAAGCGGCGCGGGCAACGACGGCAGGTGCCAAAACTTCTGATTCTGACAGAAATGCGACCGTTCGATCATCGATCATGTCACCACAGACCTCCTTAAGAATGCTTTGGCGCTGTTTTCTGGGGGGCACCGGCAGTTCGAAAATCATGTCGAAACGGCGGATGAAGGCGGGGTCCAGGCCTTCTATGGTATTGGATAACCAAAAAGTGGGAATCGAATTGTTTTCAAGCATGTTGTTGAACCAGCCCTTATTTTTTTGAGAAGATTTCTTCTTCAGGAAAAACAGTTCATTGCCGTCATTGAAAACATCCTCGGCTTCATCAAATACCAGTATGGAATGACTTTTTGACAAAAAACTTTGTGCCGAACGACAAGCGCGAAGCCGTTTATCCCGATTGGTCTGGTCACCATCTTCATCTTCACAGGAAACCTCGAATAAATTGCACTGGCATTCCTGGGCCAGCACACGAGCAAGTTGGGTTTTTCCTGTGCCAGGAGGGCCATAGATGTAGATGTTGACCCCTTTGCGATTTTCATTCAAGGCTTGTCTGAGGTAAGGTCTAAGGATGTTGAGGGATTTCGAGATATGGTCATAATCAGCCAGTTCGAGTTGAGGGGGTGCAGCTTTTGCGACAATCTCACGAAGCATGTCCATCGGGTCAGTATCAGAGGATGTGATGATGCTGGCGAAACTGTCCGACAGGATATTCAGTTTTTCTTTCAAGGTGTTTCGTAATCCACTGTCAAGTGAAAGGAGTCCGGATTGATGAAGCAGTCCTTTGGTGCTTAAAGAACTTTTGACTTCTGACTCTGGTAAGTCGAGTAATAATGAAATCGCTTGGTATGTTTTTTCCATGGACATGTGACCCAGCCAGTCAGCTGTGTCATCAAGCAATGCGTCGCTGTGAAGCAGGGTGGCAAATTCAAGAATGCGACATTCGGTGGCCGAAAGGCCCACCATCACGGAAAGTTTCGAAATGTTCTTTGTCAGGATGACGGGCGGCTTTACATTCCCCAGATTCTTTTCGGCTTGTTTGTGAAGCTTGCCGAGTAAATTGGCTGCAGATTTACGGGTGGTTTCGTCCAAATCATCAACTGGCTCGTTATCCAGGCAATTTTCCACCCCGAGCAATCGGGCCAATGTTTCGTTGCGCCAGCCATGAGAACAAATGAATTCACTTTTGGCGCCAAGAGGTACCAGTAGGCGCAGTATCCAGAGACGAACAATCGGCAAGAGATCTGAAGAATAACGCCGGGACGAACGATGTCGCATACCTGAATCCGTGTTCGTTATAGAAAATCCTCACCCGAGACCGAATCGACATGAATTTGACCGGCCAGTCTTTCAAAA